>JBBRVA010000345.1:0-8145 GCA_038247295.1 Caldilineales bacterium
AAAGCCCGTGGCTCAAGCCGTCGGCGTGTGGATCATTCGTCGAGTAGTTGAGCGCGATCTGTTGCGGATTGAGCCGCCGCAATACCTCTAGCAGCGGCTTGCTAAAGGCTTCATGATAGGTAATCACTTCGTCATAGGCGCCGCTACGCCGTGCGTTTTCGGCATCAAAATGGCCGATAATCGCAATCCGTTCGCCGCTGCGGGTGAGGAGAAAGGCCGTTTGCCAAGTGGCGTCGTGGCCATAGATGAAGGGCAACACAGGGTCACCCCCGGCGGAGGTTTCGCGCACAAAGGTCAGCCACAGATCGATGCCGGTTTCTTGCAGAATACCAAGCGCCTGGTTCACTTTTTCTTGGATCAGGGGATAGGTATCTGATACAGAATGGGTATTTTCGTTGATCATGCTAATTTGTTTTCCTATCATTTCGGTTGAATGTTTGTTTGCCACCAGGCATAAAGCGGATGCTTTGGCCCTGGCCAGTAGTTTGACCGCGTTTGAATATTTTTTAATACGGTACACAGTTGATTGGCATCAATTGAAGTGACATTAGCCCATTGTCTAAGCAACTCAGGGGTTGTGATCACGCGTATATGGGGCGCTACTCTTTTTAGCACTGTCAAAACTTTATGATCATCGCTGGCAATGTCCCAGTTGCGGCATAAAGCGATGGCGCAGGTATGGGCTTCACCATCATCCATCTCTACGGCTAAATTCACCAACATACTTTCTTCAACGGCGGAATTGAGCGATGTGATGTTTAGTGAGCTGGCGTTGATATGTGTTTGCAACACAGACGCTTGATCACGATTGCGAAATAATTTTGCCTGAACGGGCAAGATTTCTTCGGTGTAGACGTATTCAGCAATGACAATTGTTTGGGGTATCGATGTCATGATAGAAGTTAGCTGATCGGATGCCAGAAAATTAAGCACACAACAAGCATCTAGGATAAGGCAACCTTCAAGACCGTTTGACGGATTTGCGCGTACAGTAGTCAAAATATAACTCCTAATTGCCTACTGTTGGCACAGCCATCAGGTTGGTAGATTGATTGTCATCAAGTTCGTCCATTGCTTGGCGAAGTTCGTTGGCAATTTGGCGCGCTTCTAGTCGATCAACACGCAAAAAGTGTGCCAATTGCCCTTCGCTAATCCGTTCTTGGCGGTAGGCATCGACGGCCAGATATTGGTAGCGTTTAGGCAATCTATCGTCAGTTTCCGGTAACGGTGATAAACCGAGTTGCTGCTGGGCATCACGAACACGGAAACCATTGTTACGTAGTCGATCCCAAGTTCCAGTTGGTAGAAACTTCATGCCTTCCAGGCGCAAGGTAAGCGCTTCTACCGAAACACCGTAATAATGCGCCAGCGTACAGAGCACGGCGGGTGAAATTTTGCTTTTGCGGCGAATATCGTTGTAACGACGGACCAGACCACTCGTTGGCATCAAAAAATACATGGCGAAAGCATCAGCAAACCGTTCGCTTTCGGGCCGCCGTTGGTAGCTATCTGCTACGTAGACATCGGCGCTGAAGCGATGGGCAAGAAAATGGGCATACTCATGCGCTAAGGACCAACGGCGTCGTTCGGCCGGATGGAGTAGATTGAGCGCAATACACCCGCCCAGCTCCGGAGTATAGCTGTACATGGCAGAAAATTTATGCGATGGTTCTAGCGGAACATAGAAAATTCTCAAGCCGACATCTTGCTCCAGAATATCGCGCAACATGGGTACTGGACCATCGCCAAGCCCCAGTCGATTCCGTTCTTCTTGCGCCGCATTCTCGGCCGCTTGTTCTGGTGATAAACCATCTAGCTCATAAATCGGCGGGTATTTCTGCGCCAGCGGCGCTTCCATGATTTGTTCTAACTCAACATAATCACGACAATATTCTTCAAAAAGCGTAATGTATGTTTGGATTTCTGCATCATCGTCTAGCGTGCGCAAAGCTGAACTGCGGAATTGAACCTGGAACGATTCGAAGACAGGCCGGGGACGAACAAAATCACTTACCTGTCGTCCATAGGCCCGCACAAGTTTGATCAGCTCACCCGCCTTAATGCGGCGCTCCCCTTGTTCGATTGCCGTGATGGTGGTACGGGCGACGCCCAGAATTCCAGCGGCATCTGCTTGGGTCAGACCACGCTTTTGGCGGGCCTGCTTCAGTTCGTTGCCCAATTGATGTGGGTCAAGCGTCTCTAAGATATCATTCATCGTTTTTCTCCCTTTGGCAAGCAAGTTTTTGCTCGATGAATTCGGTATTCAGTCTACAACTTAATCAGTCATTTTACGCAGCTGGGAACGCCGCCATCTCTGGCGGACGTTCGGCGAGCTCAGTCGAGCCGCAGCCGGCAAGCTGCCGGCGCTCCCAAGTGTAGCTGCGTCACATAAGTTACTTATTAGGTTATCTACATCATACCATAATATTCTGACATTGTCAACAGTTTATTTAATTAATAAAAACAAAATGTCAAATCTGTGTCAACTAAGTAAATTTTGATTCAATCACAAAAAGAACTACAATATGTGTCAAGTATGAATATGTTTTTATAACGACAAACGTGCCACCTACTCAATGATCGATTGTCTAATCTCCTGAAAGTGTCCAACCATGTCACGGCAGCATAGAGCTCATCAACTGAAATATCTATTTTTCGTCGCCTTATTATTGTTGAGCGGTTGCACGCAGGCGCAAGAGATGGTGGGTGAACGGCCGGCCACCGCACTGCCGGCGTTGGTAGAAACCTACTTGGAAAAATATCAGCCCGGCCCATTACCACGCCTCTTCCAGACCACCTATCTTTATGATCGTAATGGCGTGCAACTGGCCGAAATCTTTGGCGAAGGCCGGCGCACCTGGCTGGCTTTGGATCGTATCTCACCCTTTCTGATTGACGCGACAATTGCCACCGAAGATGCTACTTTTCGGACAAACGGTGGCATCGATCCCTTCCGTGTCGCCAAGGCCTTCTGGCAAAATAACAATGAAGGGCGTGTCGTGTCGGGCGCCAGCACAATTACGATGCAGTTGGCGCGCAATCTCTTTTTAGGACCGGAAGATCGCTACAACAGTTCGATGGACCGTAAGGTGTTAGAGGCCGGGCTGGCGCAAGAATTGACGCTGCGTTACACCAAAGACGAGTTGATGGAGATGTACCTGAATCTGCTCAATTACGGTAACCTGGCCTATGGACCAGAGGCCGCAGCGCAGACCTATTTTGGCAAACATGCCGCTGATCTGACCTTGAGCGAAGCAACCTTTCTGGCCGGTATTCCGCAACGCCCAGCTTCGCTCAACCCCTATCGAGACCTTGTGGCTGTCAAGCAACGGCAACGCGTTGTGCTAGACTTGATGGTAAGACACAATGTGTTGGACGCCGCCAAAGCCGATCTGGCTTACCAGGGGCCGCTCGCCCTGCGCACCGATATCAGTCCGCAGCCAATTGTGGCGCCCCACTTTGTGCAATACGCGCTCGACCAGTTGGATGCGCGCCTGGGCGAAGGCTACACGCGGCGCTCGGGCTACAATATCTTTACTACGCTAGACTTGCGCTTGCAAGAGATGGCCCAAGAGCTGGTCACCGAATCAATTGCCAAGGCGAAGGATCAGTATAACGTCAGCAATGCCTCGTTGGTTGCCCTGCGTCCCGGCACGGGAGAAGTGTTGGCGATGGTGGGCAGTGTCGATTTTTATGACGTATCGATTGCCGGTCAGGTCAATGTCGCGGTGATGCCGCGCCAGCCGGGCAGCACCCTCAAACCGGTGCTTTTTGCCACGGCCATGAATGATATGCTGATCAGCCCGGCCAGCATCTTTTTTGATACACCGGTTTCCTATAACCTGGGCGCCAACCAAGTCTACCAACCGCAAAATTATGACAACAAATTTCATGGCCTGGTGACCGCGCGCGCGGCACTGGCCAATAGCTATAATATTCCCGCCGTGCGGCTGTTCGAGGCAATGGGCTTCGACCGTTTTATGCAAGGCGCGCGCGCGATGGGCATCGAAAGTTTGTCGGAGAAAGATCGCTGGCGCGGTCTCACCATGGCCTTGGGCAGCAAAGAGATCCCTTTGATCGAACTGGCGACGGCCTACAACACATTGGCGAGTGAGGGTTTGTATGTCGAACCAAAGGTGGCGGAAACCATTCTCGACAGCCAGAGCCAGGTGATTGAACCTTTTGATACCCAGCCTGTGCAGGCGATTTCACCAGCCGTGGCCTTTTTAACCACCGACATGATGAGCGATAATGCGGCGCGCACGCCCATGTTTGGCGCCAATAGTCAACTCAAATTGAGTCGCCCCGCCGCTGTCAAAACTGGTACGACATCCGATTTTCGCGACAACTGGACGATTGGTTTTACCAAATATTTGCTGGCCGGTGTCTGGACTGGCAATAGCAACGGCGCCCCGATGAGTAATAGCACGGGCGTCAGTGGCGCGGCGCCGATCTGGCACACCTTTATGGAAATGGTGATGGCCGACGAGGAGATGCTGAAACTGTTGGGCGTCCCATCCAATGACCCCGCAGCGTGGGATTTCGTACCACCGCCTACAGTTGAAAAGCTGCCCGATTGTCCACCGCGCCTTACGTGTCGTGTCGGTGGTGAATATTTTGACCGTGCCTGGCTACAAGCCGCTGGTGGCGGGGGCCCGCTGGCCGATAGCTTTATTAGCGAACCGACGGCTGCGGTGCATCGCAACAAATATAGCGAAGACCCGGGCTGGCCAATCTACTGTGCCGATCCGGCGGGTAAAGAACGCAAGCTCTTGCGGCTTTACAATTCGATTGGCTTGACGCCAGCGGCTGCGCCAGCCACGGTCAGTGCAACTAGCGGCCAAAACCAGACCATTGCCGATCGCACAACTGCCACCCGTTCGGTGGCCACCGAAGTGAGCAGCCTGCCGATTGTGCGCGGCGATGACAACAAGGTCGTCGTCATGTTTTATCCAGATAACGAATTGGAACGCTACCGCAAAGTGCGTTGGAGCCTGGCGCGTGGCATGGCCGTGAATCTGGGACCCTGTGCGACGCTCCAATTTTATACGGTTCAGCCAGGAGATTATTGGGGCAGATTGGGTGAACGTTTTGGCCTGAGCTTGGCCGATTTGCAAGGCATCAATCCGCAGATGGTGCGTGCTGAGGGCATTCTGCAACCAGGCGATAAATTGTTGATCCCTTCCGGTGTTGCGATCGAAATTGGTGATGGCAGCGGTGAAGAATACACCGTCCAGTCTGGCGACACCTGGATGGGTATCGCGCAAAGTTTCAACATCCCGTTGCGGTTGCTGCAAAGCGTCAACTCGAAGATTGTCCGGCCCTACTCTGTCCTCCAGCCGGGCGACAAGGTTTTTATCCCGCAATTAAATCAGCCCGAGTTGCTTTCGCAGATTCGGTAAGCGGCAAAGTCGGGGCGACGTTAGCTAATGGCGCAGATTTTCCAAAAATAATCTGCGCCATTTTTGATCTTAGCCTTCCACAGGCACCTGTGGCGGAACGACTAAATAGCTCAACAACCACCCTACCACGCCGGCTAACACCACCGTGCCGCTTACCATGTGAATGGTCCAGCGTGATCCTTCCGTGACCAGCAGCGCCAAGAAATAGGCGCCAAAGATCAACACGGGCGCGCTGAAGCCAAAGATGCGCCACGCGCGTGGGTTGTTCAGGCTGGGTTTTAGCCAAATGCGCAACAGATCGGCCAGTGCTGCGCCCAGCAGCATGGCGCCGAATAAAAGAAGGGTGTAGTCATGGTGCCAGTCGATGATGGCCATAGCGGCCAGGTTGATGCCCCAGGCCAAGGTGAGGCTGCCCGGTGGCAAGCGCCAGCGCCGCAAGGCGAGATAGGCCGGCCCGACGACTAACCCAGTCATTAAGAGAATGCTGACGACGCCGGCGACCTGGCCGGTTTCGTCGCTAAAGTGGTAATGGTCGGTGCCGCCAATGTTGCTCATCAGCGGATGTGAGAACATCATGAAAAAGGTGAGTGCAGAGATGAGCGCACTCAGCGAGAGGATGGCAGGGGTCAAGTTGCGCCAGGTTGGCTGGATGCCAGCGCGAGCCCAGGCCGCGCGCAACGGTCCGCTGACGACCAACCCTAACCCCAAGCCCAAGGCCAAATGCGACGGGCTGAGCAAGGCGTCGAAATCCTGCTCGATGCCAAACAATTCGTGCCAGATCAGATCGCCCACACCGCCCATGCCAAAAATGAGGATGCCGAGCAACGAGAGTTGGTAGCCGCTGGGTAAGGTGCTGGCCCCACGGTAGCCACGCTGCCACTGAATACCCAGGGTTGCGACCAGTGTAAATGCCACCAACGCAAAGCCAGCATAGAAAAAGGCGTGCCAGACAGTGAAGAAAGATTGATCCACTTTGCCGTGGTTGTGCGCCCAGCCATCCAAATAGAGACCGCCAATAAAGATCAAACTGAGGAGAATCATCAACCAATCGAACGCGAGTCCACCGAGTGGTTGGGCCAACGTTTTGGATTGGGGGGAACCGTAAGGAGTGCCGGTTTTTGTCAGGGTGCTCATTCATTTCCTTTCTGGTGGTGAATAAATTCGCGGCAACTTTTACAAAACCCACCCGCGTGGGTTAACAATTTATCTCATGAGTGATGCAACTAGTACACTTGGGCGGAAATAACCATACTATTCTCCGGTGAATCAGTAGTGAATCAGTAGGACAGTGAGACAGTACAAACACTGTTCTACTGTCCTACTGATTCACTGTCTTACTTACGCCCAAGTGTACTAGCGGTCGCGCAATGGCACAAACCGCTATAAAATTAGTAGCGCAATCGGTTAGGTTTGTTGTACAATTATATGCATTATCGGCAATCGACGCGAATCTACCTGATAGCCCAATCGAGTGTTTAAAAATAGTATTAAAAAATGAGGAGAGCAGAGATGACAAGAATTGCAAACAATGTCACCGAATTGATTGGCAACACGCCCTTGGTGCGCTTAAACCGTGTAACTGAAGGCAGCGCGGCCACGGTCGTGGCCAAGCTTGAATTTTACAATCCTGCCTCCAGCGTAAAGGATCGCATTGGCGTCAGCATGATCGAAGCGGCCGAGCAGGCGGGCAAGATTGGACCTGATACGATTGTTTTGGAACCAACTAGCGGTAATACTGGCATTGCGCTGGCCTTTGTGTGCGCGGCCAAAGGCTATCGCTGCACCTTGATCATGCCGGAAACGATGAGCATCGAACGCCGCATATTGTTGCGTGCCTACGGGGCCGATCTGGTTTTGACACCGGGCGCGCAGGGCATGAAAGGGGCAATTGCCAAGGCCGAAGAAATGGCGGCCGCCGATTCGCGCTATTTCATTCCCCAACAGTTTATGAACCCGGCCAACCCCGCCATTCATCGCAAGACAACCGCCGAAGAAATCTGGCGCGATACCGATGGTCAAGTCGATATCCTGGTTTGTGGGATTGGCACCGGCGGCACGATCACCGGCATCAGCGAAGTGATCAAGGAACGCAAGCCCAGTTTTAAGGCCGTGGCCGTGGAACCAGCCGATTCACCTGTACTCTCTGGTGGCAAACCAGGCCCGCATAAGATCCAGGGCATCGGCGCCGGCTTTGTGCCGGATGTGTTAAACACCGGTATTATCGACGAGATTGTCCAGGTGAAAAATGAAGAAGCATTTGCGATGGCGCGGCGTGCGGCGGTAGAAGAGGGCCTGTTGGTGGGTATCTCTTCTGGTGCTGCAATCCATGCGGCTGTCCAAGTCGCCAATCGACCGGAAAATGCGGGCAAGTTGATCGTGGTGATTATTCCTTCTTATGGCGAGCGCTACTTGAGCACCGCGCTATTTGCCGATTTGCGTGGCCAGGTCGTGCCGCTTCTGCGCCAGATCCTCGATCAGCCAGAGGTTGATGACAGTTGTATCCACCAGACCTTTCCTGAAGAGAAGCAACGAGAATTCGGCGAAATGATCATCCGTGAACTCGGTTATGATTTTAACCGCGGCCGGCAAGACAAGACGCATCATCCCTTCATGACCAAGTTCTCGTTAGGCGACGTCCGCATCACGACGCGGTTCGAGGAGGATTATCTGGGCAGCGGACTGTTCAGTACGATTCACGAATCCGGCCACGCGATGTACGAGCAAGGCATCAATATGAAGTATG
>JBBRVA010000346.1:0-8100 GCA_038247295.1 Caldilineales bacterium
AGGGACCGCCCGGTTGGGTGGCATAGCTTACTTCGTACCCACCCCCATTGGTTTGATAGGCAATGGGCGTCCAGGTCAGGTTGACACTGGTCGCCGTCCGGTTGACCAGTTGCACATTGGTCGGCGGTATCGTTTGCGTAGCGGCCCAGTCTGGCTGGTGGTTACTAAGAAAGGTGATCACCCCTGGGTCTGTAGTGCTAAGCATGTTATAGGTGATATTAAGATACTGCAGTTGGGTCAGATTGCCTAATTCGGCTGGAATGCTGCCACTCAGTTGGTTGCTACCTAGCTCAAGGTATTGCAGTTGGGTCAAATTGCCCAATTCGGGTGGAATGTTGCCGCTCAGTTGATTACTAGATAGATAGAGGTATTGCAGTTGGGCCAGATTGCCCAATTCGGGTGGAATGTTGCCACTTAGTTGATTACTGTATAACGCGAGGTTGTGCAGTTGGGTCAGGTTGCCTAATCCAAATGGAATGCTGCCGCTGAGTTGGTTGCTATTCAGGTAAAGGGTTTGTAATTGCGTCAGACTGCCTAGTTGAGGTGGGATAGTTCCGGTCAGTTGGTTGCTATTCAGGTAGAGATATTGCAGTTGCGTCAGACTGCCTAGTTGAGGTGGGATAGTTCCGGTCAGTTGGTTGACATCCAGGTCGAGAAGCTGCAAATTGGTCAGATTGGCTAATTCAGATGGAATGCTGCCACTGAGTTGATTGGAACCCAGGTCGAGGTATTGCAGTTGGGTTAGGTTGCCCAATCTAGGTGGAATCGCGCCCGTGAGTTGATTGCTGTATAGGAGAAGATCTTCCAGTTTCTTCAAGTTGCCGAGCTCGGGAATCGCGCCTGTGAGTTGATTGCTATTCAGGTAAAGGGTTTGTAATTGCGTTAGATTATCCAGTTCAGGTGGAATCGCGCCCGTGACTTGATTGATGCTCAAGTTAAGGTTTTGTAATTGAGTCAAGTTACCCAACGCAGGTGGAATCGCGCCTGTGAGTTGATTGGCATCCAGCCGAAGGCCCTGGACTTGTCCTGCGTTACATGTAATCCTGTACCAACTACAAGGCGTATTGGTGACCAGCCAGTTAGTATCGGTGAGCCAGTTGGCGCCATTGGTGCTGGTATAGAGCGCAACCAGCGCGCTACACTCACCCTGGGGAATTTCGCTCACCGTGGTGCAATCGAACGCAGCGGGTGACGCGGCCAACGCCCGTTGCGGTTGCAGGCAACATAAGACGCCCACCAGGAAAAGAGTGGGTATAACCAAACAGCAAGCGTGGAGCAACAGTGGCCGGTTGAATAAGATGTTAGCATGAATTGCTCTCATGAAAGCTCCTTTTTGCTGAAACATATCAGCAATATACACAACTACATTCGTCAGCTTCCTATTTCTACAACCAATACGGCGTGTTCTTCCGTCAACGCGACCAAGGCAGTTTGCAGATCGCACGCACCCAACTGCCGGCTGATCAAGCGCGCTTGGTGGAAATAATCGCGTGCGGCGACCGCATCGGCACTTTGGGCGTAAGCATCGGCCAAATCATGACAGACCCACCCCAACCAGTTGTGATTGCCAGTGAGCTGATAAGCCACGTAGGCCATCTGGTAATATTGGATCGCTTGATTATATTGTTCTTGTAAGGCGTAAGCAGCGCCGATGGCATGGCAACATTTGCCTTCCCCTTGCCGATCACCAATTTCGGCCGCCTGTGAGCGCGCTTGTTGTAAATAGCCCAGTCCTGTTTCCACCTGATCTAGTGCAACATATGCCTGGCCGAGATTGTGCGCAATCTTGATCATCAGTTCATGATCCTGTAATGTTTGGGCGGATCCCCAGGCGCGTTGGAGATAGTCTAGCGTCGCCGTATGCTCCTGTTGGCGGTCGCGCAACCCAGACCAGGCATTATAGAGCGTAGCGAGCCGTCGGAAGTCTGTGCTGCCAATCACCGCCTGTGCTTTACCCAAATGATCTTCAGCCTGTACCAGGTCTTGACTTTCTTGAATATAGAGCCAGGCTTTGGCAATGTAGATGTCGGCCAGGAGTTCGCGATACCGGGCTTCGGTTGCTACAGCCGCCAAAAGTTGGTGGCTGAGGTCATAGGCAATGAATGCCTCTGCATAATTAATTTTTTCTAGCAGTCGTGCCCGGTAGTAGAGCACTTGCGCCCTGTCATACGTATCGTTTGTCTGCAACGCCTCACCCAGTTCGGCCAGAGCAGTGGGTACATCGGCCACCAAGCTGGCGGCGCGCCCGGCAAGCAGTTTCAACCGTGCCCAGGTTGTCTCATCCATCTCATGTTTGTGGAATTTCTTCTGGAGATCATAGAGCGCCTTACTGTTGCCGGCGTTGACAATGGCCCGAAAGTGCTCGTAAAGTACGGTGACCGCCGCCGGGGCATGCCCGGCGCTGTGCCAATGGAGGGCGGCTTCGAGATAGCCGCCTGCTTCTAGGTAATAGTCGCCAGCCCGTTGGTGCATTTGGGAACGGTTGCCCGGTGCTAACGTGTCGTAGTAGAAGGCGCGCACAATGGCATGCTGGCTATAGGTTTGGTCGGGTTCGTCGCCACTGACGATTAATAGGTGGCGGTCGCTCAAGGTGCGCACTGTCCGCCGTATACTCCCTTCATTTACGACCTTCTCCAGTGTGCTGCGCGAGACTGGATAGCCCAATAAGACCGCCGCTGCCCCCATCACCGTCCGTTCACTGCTATTCAGCCCTGCGTCCACCTCAGCCAGGAGGTAGCGTTCGATATTGTCCACCTCGGCTAGGCATTCAAGCAGGCGTGCGGGATGGCGTGTCCGTTGCAGTGCATTGATGGCGAGCGTCAAAAATTGCGCATTGCCTTCTGTGTTGGTATGCAGAATGGCGACCGACTGGGCATCTTGTGCGGGTAAATGCTGGGCAACCAATGCCTTTGTATCCACCAGGCTAAGCCCGTTTAGCACACTCGATTCTACGACCGGTACAAAGGTAAGTGTCGTTCGTGAAGTAAAGATGATACGTAACCGGCTGTCACTTAGGCGCGGTAGTGATCGTTCGAGAAAATGGACGAGCGTCGGGTCATCGGCGATAAACTGGCAATCATCCAAACAGAGCACATAATCCTGCTGCACGAGTTGTTCGCTCAGATAGTCGAGCAACAATTCCAACTGTGGTGGCTGGCCATTGCCCTGCAGTGCGCTTTGCAACTGCCGCCATACCTCGTCTTGGCCCTGCCAAGCCAGAAAACCGGCCAATTTCCAAACGACGGTGCTGGCATCCTCATCTTTATGAAAACTATGCCAGAAGATTTTATCAGGCGCTGTTACTTGTTGGGCCAGCATGGCGGCCAGCGCCGTTTTGCCCACGCCCGCCATACCGGTGACCACGACATAATGTTCGGCGGCTAGCTTTGCGGTAAAGTAGGCCAGTTCTCGCGCACGGCCGACAAAGCCAGTGATCACTGGTGGTTTGACGGGTTGCGGCGGCTTTGGCAACGCGCTACGCAACGGCTGGACTTGCTCCACTTGAAAAAGCTGACCATCTTTGGCGCGCAAGAAGAGCACGGGCGTGCCCCAATCTGGTTTCTGCTCACCCACCGCTTGATAAAGGCCGCGGCGCGCCTCGGAAATAGCCGCGTCCACTGGATAACCGAGTGCCAGACTGCGATAGAACTCACGCGTAAAAATGAGCGAGGACTGGTCACTGATGGGGTGCTGCATCGCCACGACGCCCGAAAGTTGGCGTTGTAGCAGGCGCGGCGCCAGCCCCACCAATGGTCGATGACTAGAAAGGGTGGCTGTCTGACAGGCATTCAGCACCGCCAACCGTGTCTCCTGGCAACCGGAAAAGAATTCTCGAAAAACGTCCTCCGCCACTGGGTAAGCACACTGATGGTCATCTTCCAATATGAGCAATGCCTTTTCTTGGCCAGCTGGCGCCTGTTCAAACACGCCATGACCGACAAAATGAAAAACATGGGGACAGAAACTACGCATGGCTTGGTTGATATTGTCCAGCGTGGCATGCTCCAAAATTTGGAGTTCCACTTGCTTGTGGGCAATTGGCTCGGCTAAGGCTTCCTGCAAAATCGTCTTCTCTTGCTCGACATTCAGCACCTGTAAATCGTGTGGATTAGCAATCACCGCTAGCACGCGCAAAGGCAATTGGATCTTGGTCGGGCGCGCGGGCAGTCGCATGGGCACGTAGCGCACCAACGCGGTCTCAGATGAGGTTGCAAGGTAAGCTGCTTCGTGCACATCGTACAGATATTCCCAAGGCAAAGCGGACAGTTCGGGTGGTTCGATACATAAGCGGACGCGGATTCGTTTGCCCTGTCCACGCGCCAGGCCCAGGCTGGTGTGGTAGAGGGTGGCGATATCACCTGTAAATAGTTCGTTGAACAAGAAACTGCCAAACTCACGCAAGAACAGGGCGTCCGTCTCACTGGTCTCGATCGCCTTGAGTACAGTTCGGATTTCTGCGTCTAAGTGCAGTTGGCAGCGCGCTTCGCCATCGCCGGCGGGGGATTGATGGATGCTCACCGGATAGCCGGTTGGTGTGGCGTGCGCCACCAGGATCTCGAAGGCCAGATATTCAGGATGATTGATAGCAGTGCTCATACAAGGTTTCCTTAGGTGGCAGTAGTGGGTAGGCAGAGCGCTTTGCTAACATAGCCAACCAATCAATAGGCTGGATTAGACACGGAAAAGACTTGGGCGTTTTCGGTTCATAATCGTCTAAATAATTTTATAGTAAAAACGTTGTTTTATAGTTGATCCTTACTCGGTGGTATACAAAAGTGGATCTTCGGGATTGCATTCGCCATATCTGGTAACTAACAAATAGAGGAAAGGGATAGACGATAATGTCTTGGCTGGGGCAAATGAAACGTTAAGCAACCAAATTCACGCTACCGAACCCATGATTAACTCAATGTTGGTCGTTGTTATCTCGCATTGATAGCCAAATGTTGCACTTTATTATAGATGGGGCATTGGCAAATGACAACTAACAATAATCCGCTCCACAACACTTTTGTACTGGATCTTATCATGGCGGAGGCGGTGAAATGAGCTTGCTGACAAAGGTATACAACATCCCTACTTCAGGTCGTTCACCGGAGTAATATCTGATGATCAGGTGTAGAAAAGGCTGATAGTAACAGAGTAGAGCACGGCACAATGAGACTCACAAGATGAAAGGCGCCAGAATCTGAGTTTTGGAGTCCGTTGCCGAACCGACTCAAGTAATTTTACGTCCCATAGTGTTAACAATAGGGATCATGGAGCACAAGCGCACGCACCCTCGATTGCCATCAGTCTCATATGCACAAAGGCAAGCTGAGGTAGAAGGTTCGCGCACGGATCTAACACGTATATGCAATGGCTCAGTTGATGTCTTTGCGTATCTGTATGGAGAATTTGATCAAGCTACTCTCACAAATTTAATTAGTATCGTTGGCACGCTTTGTTCAACCGCAGCGACAGTCATTGTCTTGCTGATGGGTGGTGGTGTGCTTGGTGTTGTCACAGTAAATCTAATTATGACAATTGTGATGCAAATTCCTAGCATCTGGTTGATTCATCGGGTTGTCCCCGAGCTGCGCTTTGGCTGGCGGGGGAGTAATAGGCAGCTTTTAAGGACGGTTCTATCCTTCAGTTTATCGCTCTTTATCGCTAATGTCGCTGGTCATCTCCAGGCGAAAACCGATGAAGTGGTCATTGGCGCCTATTTGCCTATCAGTGCTGTTTCGCCTTACAACTTTGCTCGTCGCTTAAGTGAAATTGTCCAAGTGTTGACCGAACAGTTTATGAAAGTGATTTTACCACTCGCGTCAACCCTACATGCAGAGAATGATCAAGCACGGTTGCGTTCGCTTTATCTGGTAAGCACTCGCCTTACACTGGCCATCTTTCTGCCGCTTGGTTGTGCGATGGTGATATTGGGGTGACCGATTCTCAGCGCCTGGGTTGGTAAAGAATATTCAAATTCTGCTCACCTGATTCGCATTCTTACGATTGCTGGTTTTTTGGATACGAGTCAGTGGCCGGCCAGCCTTGTCCTTCAGGGGATGGCGCGCCATCGCCCAATTGCTCTGATGGGGATTGGCTCTGGGATCGTAAATCTTGTGCTCTCTATCCTCTTGATCCGGTGGATCGGAATTATGGGCGTGGCGCTCGGTACACTCGTTCCTACTGATCTAGAATGTTTTGGTTTTGTCTTGCTCTATGCTATGCGTGTTACTGGCGTCAGCGCGGCACAGGTGCCTGTGGTTACTGGCCAGCATGGCTCGATTATGATGCTGGCTTGACAGGCTGTAACTAAAGCCGCTGTGATTGTGTAAAAAAGTGAAATGACAATTGATGGAGTAGTGTAACAAAAAATTATGCGGCTTCTTCTTCTAGATCTGGTTTACGGCGAGGTTTAACGAAAAAAGTCGTAAAAATAGTATTATTATCCTCATTAATCTCTTGCACTTCGTCATATACATCCAGGTCCACGTAAACATCGTAATGCCCAGCCCGTAGGGTCATGCCCACGGTAGGGCTAATCGCTTCATACTTAAATGCACCATCACCTGGTTGGGTGATGGGCACGGTGGCAGGCGCTGGCACCTCCATACGCAGGATTTCGTCTTTCTCAGCTCGACAGCCAGAGCACCGGTCCGCCTGATACATCGTGACCCGATCTATATGTTCCGGCGCGATTTCCCACCCTGAGTTCCAGACAGTCCACTGCATTTCGAGACCGGTAAAACCCTCCTCAGACGGTCCGGTTGAACGGGATCCCGAATTGGTATGATTGAACGCGATGGTGCTGTGAAATTCCAGCTCCGCCTTTTTATCGTCTGACGTCAGAGACGACTGAGTCTTTGCTTCGTCAGCGTCTCCGGGTTTACGCTGAATGACGGCAGAAGTGCTAGTCGCGGTAATAGATGGTAACGCTTCTGGTATATTTATAATCTTATCAGCCACTCGGTCTGCTTCCTGCTCATATGTGTCACTTGGTTTGTTGATCAGTGGTTTCGTCTGTATCACTCCTCCTGGAGGAGAATGGATGGGAATCCGGCTAAAATCATGCCCAACGAGAGGTGACGCTGGAGCATTCAATCCGGCTTTGCGTTCTTCCGCAGTGGTCTGCAACATCCGTTGCCCTCCTCGATTACCACTGGTTGCGCGCGGCAAATGCAGGAAAGGCTCTTTGCTCTGATCCTGCTCAGGTGTCGTCATCTTAGCCTTCACCAAGCTGGAAGATGCTAGTTTTTGCGGTTGATTCTGCTTTTGCGCAAAAGTTCGCATGCGTATCTCCTTTTTTGGGGGTAGCGAGACTGCCGAATGAGAAGCATAAGTGGCTGTGTTTTGTCGTCTGCTGGATACGTTTTTGTTAGGCCGAGTTCTGGCGATCTATGCGTTATGCTTCTTGCCGATATAGAGCAGATGCCTTGAGGCGCCAAGCGTCGACGTCTGCGCACTAATTTGGAAGAGCAAATCGAGCCACAACCGGCGCTGCTCACCCTGGAGTTGATTGTAGCTCTCGTCGTCGGCTGCGATGACCGGTTCGACCGCAGCCAAAACGAGGGTTTGCAGGCCCATCGCTTCATGCAGGGGCGCTATCTCGGCAGGTGTGGCAGAATAACCGCGAAAACCAGCGCGGGGATACCCATCGGGGCGTCGGCCATGCGCCAGAAATGACCGCACGTGTGTTTGATCCTCGATCCACTGCGGCCTGCGCTTTATCAAGTCGCTCAGCATGCCAAAGCGATTCAGGAACGAGGAACAAATCACCCCGCCTATCCGTAGGCGGTCAATGGTCTCGGTTAGGGCGAGCTTTCTGTCCGTCTCCTCGATGAGGTGATAGAGCGGCCCCATCAAAAGCACAGCATCAAAATGTTGCCCTTTCACTTCAGCCAGGTTGCGTGCATCGGCGACAACAAATTGCACGCGCTGATCGAGGCCTTCGGCGGCAAGGTTCTGCCGACATCGTTCTAGTACACTTGGGCGTAAGTAAGACAGTGAATCAGTAGGACAGTAGAACAGTGTTTGTACTGTCTCACTGTCCTACTGATTCACTACTGATTCACTACTGATTCACCGGAGAATAGTATGGTTATTTCCGCCCAAGTG
>JBBRVA010000347.1:0-8094 GCA_038247295.1 Caldilineales bacterium
ATGCAGACAGTAGATCAGCTAGAAAATGCCATGCAGAACCTAAAGCGCGATGGGTTCGTGCTCATTTCCAACGCGCTAGATGCAGAAACCGTCGCCCTATGGAAAAGTATTCTCTATGGCATGTACGGGCGTGGTGAATACGAGATCAAGAATGGCGTGGGTAATGTGGCCTTTGAGAAGCTGCTTGCCTTGCAGCCGGTGCTGGCGCGCGACCTGATCAGCCACCCGAGTTCAGCGCCCTACTTGAAGACGATCATGGGCAAGCAGTGTCAATTGCGCAGTTTGCGCGCCCATGTCAACCCAGGCGCTTACAAACAAGAGTGGCACATGGATTTTTATGACTACTATTATCAGGCCGAAAAGTCTGCCGCCGAGCAACCGGCGATTGGGCTGTGCATGAACGTCACCTTTTATCTCACCGACAACACACCCGATCGCGCCCGCTTCACCTTTCTCAAGGGCTACCTGGATCGACCCATCCCCGACGATCTGCGCCCCTATCTGCGCTATACGGAAGATCGCAATGATCCCTTCCAGCGTTGGTGTGATGAACAGGAGCACGTCGATCTTTATCCGAAAGCCGGCGACGTCGTCATTTTCTACAGCCATATACCACACCAAGGTGCCAAGTTGGGGCCCGATCCAGAAGGCGAGATGCGCGCCAATATCGTGCTCCACTATCAGCAAAACCCCATGTACCCAGGCATTCGCTTTGTCAGCGACCCTCAGTTCACGATAGAAACGTTAGGATACAAGGGCACATTTCCGTTTGCTGCATGAAGGGAATATAATAGCATTATAGCGATTTAAATTAGCGAAATGGCAGGATGACGCCGGCCTGCGGTCGGACGATGACAAGCTGGCAGAGGGACTCATCCTGTCATCCCTTCATCCTGTCATCCCTTCATCTTGTCATAAAGGAGTACGCGCTATGCAGCCCACAGGACCCGGCAGCCCATTCACGATGTTGTTTGATGAGCAAGCGGCAGGGCCGCCCTCTCTGCCCGCGCCGTTGCGCGCCATATATGGCGACTGGCAGATTCCCGAAGTTGGCGCCCGACCCTATATCTATACCAACTTTGCCACGGCGCGCGATGGTCGCGTCTCTTACAATGAACCGGGCATCTCTTCTGGTGGCGATGTGACGTGGTTTAATGCCCACGATCGTTGGCTGATGGGGTTGCTCCGCGCCCGCGCCGACGCGGTGATGAGCGGAGATTCGACGGTAAAAATCGAGCCCGACCACCATTGGACGGCGGAACATATCTGCCCCACCGATGCCGATGCCTTTGTCGAGCTGCGCCAACTCGAGGGGCGCACGCCCGTGCCGATCCTCTGTATTGTCTCGCTGGCGTGTGACTTTGGCCCCGACATCACCTGTTTTCAACGCTCGGATCTGCATATCGTCCTGGCCACCACAGCACAAGGCTATGCACGGGGCAAGGCGATGAGCTGCGCCGCTGGCGTGGATGTGGTCGAGTTGGGCGAAGAGAGCGTGGATCTGGCAAAATTAACACAACTGCTCTATACGGATTATGGTGTGCACAATCTGCTTTGCGAAGGCGGTCCGCGCCTGATGGGCAACATGTTGGCCGCTGGCCAGGTCGATGAAGAATTCGTCACCTTGTGTCCCAGCTTCATTGGCGAAGCACCGGGTCGGTTCCGCCCCAGCTATATCGAAGGCGTGGCATTTTTGCCGACAACCACCCCCTATTCGCGCCCACTCAGCTTGCGGCGCGCCGGCGACTTTTTATTCATGCAAACGCGCTGTCGGTATCAGGGATAAATTGACTAGAGTAAGTAGACAAGAGACGTCGGATAGTATATATCCGGCTTTTTTGTTATACTGACAGCTAACGCAAGTGACAGTCGATATATGATCAGGAAGAGAGAACTAGCGGATGAGTGTACGAGAAATTGAAAACGCAATTACACAACTACCCACCGACGAGTTAGCGGAACTTGTGATGTGGCTAGAGGAATATTATGCAGCGATATGGGAAAAACAGATCGAGCAAGACCTTGAAACAGGACGCATGAATGATCTACTGGCTGAGTTAGATGAAGAATATGCGGCCGGATTAGCCCAGCCACTATGAAACATATGACCTTATCGCGCTTCTGGCGCTACTATCAACAGTTGTCAAAAGAGATACAAGCTCTAGCCGATAACACTAGCCATGAATCCAATCACACCCGCCATAATCGCTGAGTTGACGGCCATCGTCGGTCCCGACTATGTCATCACCGATGCTATCCAATTAGAACATCGTTCCAAAGATCATTACTGGTTTTCCCCCGTTTTGACGCCAGAGCTAGACGGCAAAGCCGCCGAAATTCAAGTCGCGCCTGGCACGCAAGAAGAACTCTTGGCCGTGCTTGCATTGGCCGCGCGCCAACGGGTGCCCTTGGTGCCGCGCGGCGCGGGGACAGGTAACTATGGTCAAGGCGTCCCCATGCAGGGCGGCATTTTGCTCAACCACACCCGCCTCAACCAAATCCTGGCACTAAATCCTCAATTCGCCCGCGTTCAAACCGGTGTCAAGCTGATCGAGATTGAGCGCAAGGCGCGCACGATTGGTGCCGAGTTGCGTTTTTACCCCAGCACGTTGATGACGGCAACGGCCGGTGGCTTTCTGGCCGGCGGCGCAGGCGGCATCGGTTCGGTGACGTGGGGCACGCTGTGGGATGAGGGCAACGTGCTCGCCGCCACCATCGCGACAGTGGAAGAGACGCCACGTTTGCTCACCATGCAGGGTGGCACTGAGTTGCAGGGCGTGATCCACAACTGTGGGCTGACCTGCTTTATTGTCGATCTCACGTTGGCGTTGGCGCCGGCCCAACCGTGGGCGCAGTTTGCCGCCGCCTTCCCCACCCTGGAAGATGCCCTGCGTTGCGGCCAGGCCTTGGCCTACGACGACACCCTGCCCAAGCGCCTGGTGACCGTCTTGGAATGGCCGATCCCGAGTTTTTTCCGCCAGTTGATCCGGCAAAAGATTGCCCCAGAAGGGCAAGCACTGCTGATGTTAGAATTGGTCAGCGATCAGGCAGCGTTGGAAGCACGCCTCGCCGCGCACGGGGGCACACTGACCTGGCATAGTCCGCATGAAAAATATCACAGCGGTAGCCTGATGCTGTCCGACTTTAGCTGGAATCATACGACGATGTGGGTGATGAAGGCCGACCCCAACTACACTTATCTGCAAGATGCGTTTGAGCCAGATCGCGTCTTCGAGCAGTTGCAACTGCGCAAAGCGCGCTATGGTGAGGATCTGTTGGCCCACATCGAATTTATGAAATTCCGCGGTCAACTAGTGCCGCAAGGCATGAGCATTGTCCGCTTTCGTTCCAAAGCACAATTGTGGGCCATGATCGACTACTGCGAGTCGATTGGCCAGTGGATCGCCAACCCGCACACGCACAAGTTGGATGAAGACGTGCGCTGGAATGGTCAACCGATCTTAGATGCCAAAAAACGCTGGGATCCGTATGCCCTGCTCAACCCCGGTCATCTGGCCGCACTAGAGTGAACCCTTATGGCCCAGCAACGCTATCTTGCCCATCTCACCTGGCCGGAAATTCGAGATCTACCCAAAACAGACGGCGTGGTCATTCTGCCCGTCGGTGCGATCGAACAGCATGGCCCGCATCTGCCGGTGATTACCGATGCGTGGCTGGCCACCCAAGTGCTAGCGCAGACGCTGAACCAATTGCCGGCGACCACACAAGCGTGGGCCTTGCCGCCGCTTAATTATGGCAAAAGCAATGAACACACCGGTTTCCCTGGCACCATCGCGCTCTCAGCAGCCACGCTAACGGCGATCTTGCACGATGTCGCCGCCAGTGTGAAAAGTGCTGGCTTCCGCCGTTTGGCCTTTTTCAACGGCCACGGCGGCAACAATGCCGTGCTCGATGCCGCAGCGCGTGATATTCGCGCCGCCACCGGGCTGCTTACCTTTTGCCTGCACCCCGCGCTCTATTGCGAACCACCCTTCCCGATCAGCGATGATGAACGGCGCTACGGCTTTCACGCCGGTGAAATCGAAACTTCGCTGATGCTGGCCCTGGCGCCCGAACTGGTGCAGATGGCGCAGGCCGTTCGCCACTATCCAGCCTTTCCCAACCTGACCGCGCCGCTCTTTTTCTTTGGCAACGCCAGCGCGGCCTGGCTGACGCGGGATTGGAGCGAGAGCGGGGTCTTTGGCGATGCCACGCTGGCAACCGCGGCCAAAGGCACCGCGCTGATCGAAGCGGCCACGGTCAAGCTGGCGCACTTGATTACCGATATCAGTACGTTTGAGGTGGCACATGGTTGAACCGGTCGAATGGATTCTGCGCCAGGCACGGATTGACGATGATGGTGCGCCCGTCGATATTGCGCTGCATGCGGGCACCATTGTGGCCATCGGCGAACAGCTGCCCCATCGTGGGCAGCAAGAATGGGATGTCGCCGGTCGCGTCGTGTTGCCTGGCCTAGTTGATGCGCATGTCCACCTGGATAAAAGTTTTCTAGAATTGCCCAACCAGAGTGGAAATCTGCTCGAGGCGATCGATGTCTGGCTGGTGGCGCGGCAAAGTTTAAACCGAGCGAGCTTTATGGCACGCGCCGAGCGGGCGTTACAACAAGCCGTCAGCAATGGAACAACCGCGTTGCGCACGCATGTAGACACCTTAGAAACGCAAGATTTAGTCGCGCTAGAGGCGATTCTAGAGGTGCGCGAGGTGTGGCGGCATGCCGTCGATCTACAAGTTGTGGCGTTGGGCGCACCCGGTCGCAGCACCGCCCATGACGAGGTGATGCGCACGGCGTTAGCCCTGGGCGCTGATCTGGTCGGCGGCGCGCCCACGCTGGAAGACGATCCAATCCATGCCATCACCACCGCCTTTGCGCTGGCCGAGGCGAGCGGCAAACCCATCGATCTGCACATTGATGAATGCGAAGATCCGCAAGCCAACGCCCTGGCGACGCTAGCCGAGCAGACCACGGCCCACGGGATGCAGGGCAGGGTGACAGCCGGCCACTGCTGCTCGCTGGCCTATATGAATGATCTCACTGCCGGGCAGACCATCGAACAGGTGGCGCGCGCCCAGCTCAACATTATTACGTTGCCATCGTGTAATCTCGTCTTGCAAGGCCGTAATCAGCAGCCCGCGCCGCGTGGCATCACGCGGGTGGGCGAACTGTTGGCCGCAGGCATCACAGTCTGCGCCGCTTCCGACAACGTCGCCGATCCCTTTAATCCGTTTGGCGCGTATGACCTGTTACAGATTGCCAATTTGAACGCGCACGTGGCGCACATGGCCGGCGCCAGCGAAATTATTGCCAGCCTCGGAATGGTGACTGAGCAGCCGGCGCATGTGATGGGACTCGCCGCCTACGGCATCCGACCCGGCGCCTCGGCCGATTTTGTCGTCGTCGACGCGCCAAGTCGCCGCGCCGCCGTCACCACGATTGCCCCACGCCTTGGCGTCTTCAAGCGGGGCCAGTTGGTCGTGCGCACGGTAATCGAGCGGACGTGGCTGGCGGGGATGACAAGATGAGAAGATGACAGGATGACATAGGGTGTTCCTCTGTCATCCTGTCATAGAAACGAGCTAATTTCCGACGGTCGCGCAACCGACCCAACCGCGGAGCATACTTTTCATGGATCTGATTATCCGCCAGGCGCGGCTTATGGATGGTAGTATTGTCGATATTGGCGTGCAGGGCGACCGGATCGCAGCCTTGGCGGCGCAGTTGCCGGAGGTAGCCGCGACGGAAATTCAAGCAGGACAACGGCTGGTGCTGCCGGCCTTTGTCAATGGCCAGTTGCATGCGTGTAAGGTCTTTTGGCGACGCAAACTGAGCACTTTGCCACCAGAGATCCAACAGTTGCCACGCTTTCAAGCCGCCCAGTTTGTCAAGCAGACCTATACCGTTGAAGATGTGGCGGCGCGGGTCAGCGAAGTGATGCGCCTGGCGGTGCTGAATGGCACCTGTGCGATCCGTCTTTTTGCCGATGTGGATGAGGACGCCGGCCTGCACGCGCTGCAAGGGCTGTTACAAGTCAAAGTAGCCTTTTCGCATGTGATGACGGTACAGGTGGTCGCCTTTCCCCAGGACGGAGGGCTAGGCGCGCAGACGCAAGCATTGATGCGCCAGGCATTGACGCTGGGCGCCGATGTGGTGGGCGGCATCCCTTGGATCGAGCCGACAGACACGGCGCGCCAGGCCCACATCGCCATGTGTTTTGATCTAGCGCGCACGTTCAACAAGGATTTGCATTTTGTTTGTGACGACGCGCTCGATCCTCAACTGCGCACGTTGGAAAGTGTGGCCCAGCAGACCATCGCCCACGGTTATCAAGGCCGTGTCGCCGCTACACAGTGCGCGGCGCTGGCCGCCTACGATGATGCCTACGCGGCGCAGGTGATCGAGCAGGTCAAAGCCGCGGGCATCACGGTCTTCTGCAACAGTCATGTTTCGTTGATTACGACGGAAGGCGCCGGCGAACCGTTGCCGCGCGGCATCACCCGGGTACGCGAGTTGCTAACCGCCGGCGTACCCCTTGCCTGCGGCCAAGATGATATTGACAATTGGTACTATGCCTTTGGCCGCAATGATATGCTCGAAGTGGCAGGCTACATGGCGCACAACGGTCAATTCGCCTGGGCGGGCGAAGTCAATCGTGTCTTGCCAATGATAACAACGGTTCCCGCGCAGGTGCTTGGCTTAACCGACTATGGGCTATACGAAGGCGCGCAGGCGAATCTTGTCCTGCTCGATGCAACTGATTGGCACGCCGCGATTCAATTTCAGGCAGATAAATTGGCGGTGATCCTGCGTGGGCGGTTAGTCGCCAAAACCGAACGGCGGCAAACGTTGCACATCTAAAAGAAAAGATACCCAGAGGGCGTCGCTGCGCTTATAGAGAAACCACAGAGATCACAGAGAAAAATCAAATTGATTTCATTCAATGGATGGGAACTTTCTGTTATTACCTCTGTGCTCTTTGTGTCTTCTCTGCGCTCTCTGTGTACCTGTTGCAGTTGAATTACTCTATCAACGGAAAGTGAGCATCAAGTGACAGCAAAAATTGGGATTGGCGTGATCAGTTTTGCGCATGGGCATGCCGGGTCTTATTGCCAGCGCATGGTAACGTATGACGACGTGCAACTCGTCGCGGCCTGGGATGACAACGAAGAGCGAGGTCGCGCCAACGCCGAGAAATTTGGCATGACGTACTCACCGCATGTCGAAGATGTGTTGAACAATCCCGCTGTTCAGGGTGTAATCGTCACGTGCGAGACCAACCGCCATCCAGAAATGGTGATCGCAGCCGCCGCGGCCGGCAAACATATCCTCTGCCAGAAGCCGATGGCGCTAACCCTGGCCGACTGTGACCGCATGACGGCAGCGGTGGCGCAGGCCGGGGTCAAGTTTATGATGGCCTACCAGATGCGCCATGATCCATCTAACATCAAGATCAAGGAATTGTTAGAGCGCGGCGCGATTGGTAAGGTGGGGCTGTTGCGCCGCCGCCATTGCATCAATGTGTTATTTAGCGAAAGTTTTGTCACCGGACCGACGCGTTGGCACTTTGATCCCGAAAAAAATCTGGGTATGTTTATGGACGACGCCTCGCACGCCACCGATTTCATCCATTGGATGCTGGGCCGCCCGATTAGTGTGATGGCCGAACTTGAGAACACGCTGACAACGATTGCACCAGACGACACCGGTGTGGCGATCTATAAATTTGCCAGCGGCGCGCTGGCGGTGTTGGTCAATTCATCGGTGACGCTGGCAGCCGAGAACACAACCGAAGTTTATGGCGACAATGGGACGATTATCCAGAACTACGATGATATGCCCTCCACCAACGTGCCGCTGCCACCCCACCCGATTGCACTGAAGCTGTACACCAGGGAGAAGCCAAGCTGGCACGACTTTGGCCTGACGATCCCCAAAAGCCACGGCGAACGAATTGCTGGCGTCCCGCGTTCATTTATCGACTGTTTGCAGCATGATACTGCGCCGTCGATCACGGCGTGGGATGGGCGCGTGTCGGTGGAAATGGTGTTGGGGGCGTATGAATCGGCCCAAGCAGGTAA
>JBBRVA010000348.1:0-8049 GCA_038247295.1 Caldilineales bacterium
TCGACGGTTTCGGCCTGCACAATTTCGACGGTCGCCGGGTCGATTTGCAAGCGCTTGGCCAAATAGGCCGGCACACTCTCGGTGGCGGGTGGTTCTTGGGAAGGCAGATCGGTTGGCATTGGTGTTTGTCCTGCGGGTTGGACGACCGGCGCGATACAGGCGGCAAGCAGCCAAGCAACGAGCAGCGCACAAAACGGTAACCATTGCGGGGCTTTAGATTTCATTGACTTTTTCTCCATTGGGTCGGGTGCATAGGGCAGCAGCTAGCACGGCGAACTTTTTATTTGATGATTATTGAGCTTGCTAACCAATCAAAAGACGGATCAAAAAGTCAGATTGTTCCTACTAAATTTAGCAAGGAGTGCGTTTGTTAGGCGTTTGGGACCAACCTTTATGCCCAGGCAAACCCCGCCCCGGTAGGAATTTGCACATAGCCATCGTTCAACTGCAAGGGCGAATCGGGTTTGAGCAAGCCTGTTTCCAGATAGAGGGCGTTGGGCAGACAGGCCATCACATTTAATTGCACCGGTCCACCCCCGTGCGAAGCGTAGGGACGGCGAAAGGCATGGGCCATCCAGCCGATCGGCAAGAGCGCGCTAGGTCCACCCGCCCGCCGCAAGTCCGGCTGGATAATGTCTACCGCATCGCGTTGCAAAAAGCGGGCAAAATCGGCTGGGGTGTAGAGATTTTCACCGGTTGCAATTGCAAAGCGCCACGCGTGACCCGTGTGCGTCGCACTGGTCGTACGCGATCGGGTCGACGAAACCGCGTTTGACCAGTGCGACGCACACTAGTGGAAAGGGGGCGGGTTGACGCCTACTCACTTTTACAATACAATAGTAGATAATGTGATGTACAGCTTTACAATTGGCTGGAGGTGACTATGCAAGCGACCGCCCCACTTTACGAAACTGATTTCTATGCCTGGATAAAAACGCAGGCTGCTGCGCTCCAGGAAGAAGAATTCACCCAGCTAGATATTGCCAACCTAATTGAGGAAATCGAAGCCATGGCGCGACGCGAGCGGAACGAATTAAAAAGCCGGCTAACCGTCTTGCTCATACATCTCCTTAAATGGCAAATTCAATACGAGCTCCGATCACGCAGTTGGTCCAGCACCATTTTTCATCAACGCCAAGAAATCGAATCGGGACTAGAAGACAGTCCGAGTTTGCGCCGGGAAATACCTGATATTATCGCTAAAGCCTACCCTCGCGCCCGCAAAGCTGCGATCGAGGAGACCGGTCTACTGTCGCCCGTTTTCCCAGCCACCTGCCCCTACACCGAGGAGCAGATTCTCGATGCCACTTTCTTGCCTGGCAAGTAGCACACTTGGGTAAGAAAAATAATCTAGTCCACCGTTACATCAATTTTGCGGGGTCCAGAGGGCGTGCCGGCGTCGCACGGGGCATGCTCATTCCACACAACTTCGGTAACGCGCGACTAGGCTTCTAGCTCACCAGCCTTGTAGACCAGGGTGGGGCACATGGCATTGATACCACCGGGCTGGCAGAGCAACGCCTGCATCTGCGGATTTTGGCGTCATCGTCTGGTCAGCGCCCAACGGCTGCTCTGGATTGGTGAGCAATGTTTGTCGCTCTATCGCTTTCGCCACCACCTGTTTCAAAAATATCTCGATCAGAGCTTGGACGCCGTCGAGCGGGCGCGTCTGCACGCCCAGGTGGGGTCTATGCTAGAGACGCTCTATGCCACACAGCGGACAACCTATGCCGTGCAACTGGCGCGTCACTTTGCCGCGGCCGGGATGCTGGAAAAGGCCGTTGACTATCTGCACCAGGCGGGAGAGCACGCCCACCAACTAGCGGCTAATGTCGAGGCGATCGAGCACATGCGTCATGGTCTGGCGCTGCTAACAACTCTGCCTGATACGCCGCGGCGCGCCGGGCGCGAACTAGCCCTCCAAATTCTGCGCGGCAATGCCCTGATTGCCGTCCAAGGCTATGCGGCATCTGCGGTAATTGTCTTTGGCATTGTACTGATTATGCTCGGCTTCCGACTGCGCGGCATGCGGGATCGCATCGATGGTTGCAGGGCAACAAACCTGATGCGATGACTTCTACCTTTCCAATTTCCGCCAATCAGGAAGGATAGCGCCAATCTAGCCCACGACACTAGTACACTTGGGCGGAAATAACCATACTATTCTCCGGTGAATCAGTAGTGAATCAGTAGGACAGTGAGACAGTACAAACACTGTTCTACTGTCCTACTGATTCACTGTCTTACTTACGCCCACGACACTAGCCACTTGGCCAGGTAGAAAACCCGCCCTCTGATTGTGCCGGATCGTGGAAATGTAGGGTAAAACTAAGGACAATTGAAATCTTTTCCTTAATTTTACCCATGATAGGATAAAAAAATGAAAAAGTTAAACTGGATAGTGCTGTTGCTCCTTAGCGGTGCGTTATTGTTTGCCGCCTGTGGTGGTAAAGACGAAGAACCGCCGCCAGCCCCAGCGGCCCAATCGGATGGCGCGGTCGCCGTTGCGCAAGGTGATGCAAGCGCCGGCAAAGCAACCTTTGCCACCACCTGCGCCGCGTGTCATGGCCCCGCCGGCGAAGGCGTCCAGGGTCTGGGCAAAGACATGACCACCAGCGAATTTATTGCCGGTTTGTCGGATGCAGAACTGATGGCCTTTATCAAACAAGGGCGCCCGATTGGCGATCCGCGCAACACAACCGGTGTGGATATGCCACCCAAGGGCGGCAACCCAGCGTTGTCCGACGCACAACTAGCCGATATCATTGCCTATATGCGTAGCATCCACAAGTGAAAGCTTGAAGAGCCTATTTTCCCTGTCACTCTTCTACCGCACCTAACGCTTTGAGCGCCGCCCGCTGGGCCTCGCTGATGCCGGTGACGCCAGTGATCTTCATACCGGCGTAGGGGCCGGGGGGACGCAAGATCCGCTGACATTGGCCACTTTCGACATCCCACAGCCGGATCGTTTGGTCAAAGCTGCTGCTGGCCACGATCCGGCCATCCGGGCTAAAAGCGACCGATAAGACATACTGGCTATGGCCAACCAAAATACGCAGACATTGCCCACTTTTCACATCCCATAAACGCACGGTATGATCTTCGCTTGCACTGGCCAGCATCATGGGCGCGCCGGTGATCGTGGGGCAAAAGGCCAGACGCCGGATATTCGAGCTGTGGCCGCGCAGCTGACTCAGCCGCTGGATCAGTACATTGCCGGGGTTTTCAGGCGCGGCGTTCACCAATTGCCAGAGCCAAATGGTGGTATCGTTGCCGCTACCCGCCAGAATTTCACCATCGGGGCTAAAGGCCACCGCCGAGAAGCTGCTCTGCGACCGCAAAACGTGTAGACATTGCCTGTTCGCCACACTTGTGTTGAGCGCAGCCGAAACATCCCACACGCGTACCGTCTGATCATCGCTACAGCTGGCCAATAACAGTGGCTGCGGGTGGGACGCAGGACGGAAAGCCAAATCGGTAATTTCATCGCTATGCCCTTGTAAGGTGGCATGCGGCTGGCCGGACCCTGGCTCGGTCAGCGCGGCGATCCCAGTCGTGGCGTCGATCTGCCAAAGTTGAATGACATGGCCAAAGCCAGCACTGGCCAGCAAATCGCCAGCCGGTGCAAAGGTAACGCAGCGCGGATCTTGAGGAAAGGTGCGCAAGCTGTGGCGCACTTGCCCGCGGGCAACATCCCAGAAACGGAGCGTGTGGTCCGAACTGGTGCTCACCAAGGTCTGGCCAGTGCGATCAAAAGTGCACTGATGGACATCGCCGGTATGCCCTTCCAGCGTATGCAGACATTGTCCCTTGCGCCAGTCCCACAGGCGCAGACGATGGTGACCTTCGCCACTAGCCAGCGTAAATCCATCTGGGCTGAAGGCCAAATGGGGAATTGGCGCCGTATGGCCCTGCAATGTCCGGATCACTTGTCGTCGATCGGGTCGGCGCACATCCCACAAATAGATTGCATCGTCTTCACCCCCACTGATCAAGGTGCTGCCATCGGGTGTAAAAGCTAGCGACCAGACAACGTGAAGATGGCCTTGCAGCAGAGCGATTGGTTGGCCGCGGCTAACTTCCCACAGCCGCACTGTGCGGTCGGCGCCGGCCGTGGCCAAAATTTTGCCGTCGGGGCTAAAGGCGACGGCGCGTAGCCAATGGGTATGACCATGCAGGATGTGAAGCGGTCCGGCGGTTTCCAAGCCCGGTGTCCGTGCCGTACGCAGGTCCCACAGACGGCTGTGGATTGTGGATGCTTCCACCGTCAGGTAGGCCAAGAGCGCCCGCACCTTATCCGATTCAAACGTACGCAGCACCTCACCAGCGAGGGTAGCCTGAAAACCGCCTAGAAAAGTGAGGAAAAGCTGAGCCATAAGTAAGAGTTCATGGTGCATGGTTCGGTATTGATGGTGGCAATTATAGCATATTTACGCCCCTCTTGACGAAGCCGATCGCTTACCGTATAATCGTGCTACTATTACCAACCTTCCCAAGCGCAGTATCCGTTCCCAACTACCGGCACATTTTCGTTACGCAACCCAAGAACAGGTGTTCATGCCCCCTCTGGACTACCTTAATTTTGATCTTCTGCTCGAAGCGCGCACCGCTGGCTATCGCGCCCGCGTTGTCGCTTCGCCGGCGGGGGAGGCGCAAGCAGATTTCGACCTCGCCCCGCTTACCCCTGTCACAGATGTGCAGACCACTGGCGCAGCGCTCTTTAACGCGGTCTTTGCCGGCCGCGTGGGTGACTGCCTGACGCGCGCCTGGCAAACGGCACAAGCGGAGGCGAAGGGCTTGCGCCTGCGGCTGCGCATCGACGAACAGGCAACAACGCTGGCCGCTTTGCCGTGGGAAACGCTCTATTGGGCACAACAGGCGCGCTTTCTGGCCCTCTCCGTCCACAGCCCGCTTGTCCGCTATATCGAGCAGCCGCGTGCAGATCCGCCGCTGGCGGTCGCCGCCCCGTTGCGGCTGCTGGCGCTGATCGCGGCACCCGCCGATCTGACGCCACTGGACAGCGAACACGAGTGGCGCTTGTTGCAAACGGCTACCGCCGAGTTGGTGGCGCAAGGTCAACTGGTGCTGGAACGCCTAGCCCAGCCCACCTTGGCTGGCCTGCAAGATCGGCTGCGCCAGGGCGATGTCCACCTGCTGCACTTTATGAGGCATGGCCAGTTCGACGCGCAGACCAGACAGGGCACGCTCTTTTTTGAGGATGGGGCGGGCAACGCCCATCCCGTCGATGCCACGACGTTGGCCATATTGCTGCACGACCAACCGCCGCGGCTGATCTTTCTCAACGCCGGCCAAGGCGCCAGCAGCGACGGGCAAAATTTCTTTGCGGGCGTGGCGCAAGCGCTGGTCCAAGCGCGCATCCCAGCCGTGATCGCCATGTCCGCACCGATCCGCGACGCGGCCGCTATCACCCTGGCCCACACCTTTTATAAGGCACTGGCCGCTGGCTATCCAGCCGACGCCGCGCTAACCGAGGCGCGCAAGGCGCTCTATGCCGCCGACCCGACCGATGCCCTGGCCGATTGGGCAATGCCCATCCTCTTTAGCCGCGCCCCGGACAATCAACTTTTTGCGCTTGGCGCAGCAGATGAACAGCAGAGTGAAGGGCAGCCAACGGTCCAGGTCAACACAGACGGCGGAACCTATATTGAGGGCAACGCCACGGTTGGCGGTGATCTGATCGGGCGCGACAAGAGCGTTCAGGGCGATGAAGTGCGCGGCGATAAGGTTGCGGGCGATAAGGTAGGCGGCAACAAGATCACCAATATTTATGTCACGTCTGCCGCACCACCTGCCGCACCGACCGCACCGCTGCTGGCTGCCACAATCGAGCGGCAAACCTTTGAACCGGAGACGGTGCTGATCCCAGCCGGTGCGTTTGTGATGGGGGATGATGACGTTGCCAGTGCCGCGCCGCGGCGCACGCTACCATTGGCAGTCTACCGGATTGGCAAATATCCGGTTACCCATCGCCAATATGCGGAATTTCTCAAGCGCAACCCAGCCCAACCCGAACCAGACAAACAGCATTGGTTTTTGCGTAAGCCGAAAAAGGCATGGATCGATCACCCCGTCGTCAACATGACCTGGTACGATGCCGTCGCCTACTGTGATTGGCTCAGCCAGGCGACAGGCCGCCACTATGCGCTGCCTAACGAAGCCCAATGGGAAAAGGCAGCCCGCGGCCCTTCGACAGGCTCAGGGGCCGGGCAGATCTATCCCTGGGGCGACACCTGGCGAGACGGTTATGCCAATGTCAACAGCACCGCCACGACGCCGGTTGAGACCTTTGCGCAGGCGGCCAGCCCTTATGGCTGCCTGGATCTGCTGGGCAATGTGCAAGAATGGACCAGCAGTGCGTGGGGCGAAGATGACCCGCCCACCGCCTATGTTCTGCGCGGCGGCTCCTTCCGCAGTCAAGCCAACGCGGTGCGTTGCAGCGCACGTGACAGCATTCACCCCGCGTCTAAAGTCGCCTGGCGCGGCTTTCGCGTCGTATTAATCGTAGAATAGAGGAGTAACCATGCCCCGCATCCGCACCAACCAACCCCAGCTTGACAACACGCCGCAACCGACGATTATCGAGCGGCTGCGCAGCGGCAAAGCCGTACCGATTATTGGCAGCGCGATTGCCCAGGACCTGCTCTTCGGCGGCTATGACGCCGTGGTCAAGGCCTATGGCGATTACAACCAATATCCGCTCAACGAACGCAGTTTGGCCCAGGTGACCCAGTTTAAGGCGATTCAAGACGATACGATCCGCGATGCGCTGACCCTGCGCGAGAACTACCTCACCTTTATCAAGAGCCGGCTTTTTGAACTGGCGCAGGCAGCGCATATCAAACAAGAGGCGTTGGACGGGGTGGACCAGCAATTCGATCGCCTGAACTTGAGCCAGATGTGCGAACAGTTGCCCTATCCAGCGCTGAGCGATGAGGAGCAGGATCCTTTTCTGCTGTTGGCGGCGCTGGATCTGCCGATTTATCTGACCACCGATTTTCATGGTTTGCTGGCCAATGCGCTGCGCCGCCGCCCCGGTTGCGAGCCGCAGATCGACTATTGTCGCTGGAACCAAAAGCTGATCAATCTGCCCAGTGTGCTGCGCACGGGCTATGAACCGACGCGTCAAAAGCCGCTGGTCTATCACTTGCATGGCTGGGATGGCGAACCCGAGTCGATGGTGCTGACCGAGGATGACCATTATCGTTTTCTGATGCAATGCGCCCAGAACGCCGGCAAAGACACCGACCCCGTGCATGGCCGCGTGCGGCGTGAACTCTCGCTTGCTTCGTTGCTGCTGTTGGGCTACAGCTTGCGCAGCGAAGAGTTCCGTTCGCTCTTTTGGGGTTTGATCGACACGCGCAGCGACAAAAAAGCCAGCGTGGTCGAGATCCACCTCAAGCCAAGCCGGGTGGAGCAGATTTACCTGGAGAAATATCTGCAAAAAGATCACAATCTGGAAGTCTGTTGGGACGATATCCACACCTATTTACAGGAACTCTACCAAGGGGTGAGCGCGTGAGCAATCCACAAAAAAATGCCCAGTCCACGGCGGCCCTCCCCAGCGCGCGCACCGACAATCCCTACGTGGGACCGCGCACCTTTATCCGTGAACAGGCCCATCTCTTTTTTGGCCGCGAGCGGGAGGCAGAAGAGCTTTTCTCGCGCGTCGTCTCGCAACGGCTGGTGCTCTTTTATGCCCAGTCCGGCGCGGGCAAGAGTTCGCTGATCAACACGCAGCTGATCCCCCGCTTAGAAGCGGCTAATTTTGTCGTGCTGCCGGTGGGCCGCGTCGGCGGGGATCTGTTGGGCGGGGTCGACGACACGGTCGATAACATCTATCTCTTTAACCTGATGCTCAGTCTGGACCAAAGCCAGCGCGACCCGGCGCGGCTGGCCCATCTGACGCTACCCCACTTTCTGGAGAATTTGACCAGTGAGGATGGGGTGCGCTGGTATTATGAAGAAGAAGAGGGGGAGGAAGGGAGTGGGGGGGTAGGGGAGAGAGGGAGAGAGGGCGGGGAGAGCGAA
>JBBRVA010000349.1:0-8039 GCA_038247295.1 Caldilineales bacterium
TAAATCCACGATTATGGATGAGGTGCAATATGCCCAGGGATTACAAGCTGTACCTTGACGACATCGTTGCCGCAATAGCAACTGTACGCACCTACACAACGGGTTATGATTACGATCAATTTGTGGCGGACAGAAAAACGGCGGATATAGACTTTACTCACGGTCAGGTAACATCACATTTATGATATCTGACCGTGAGTAAATGCACAAGGCATTTGTGAAATCCCCAGGTGTGGTTGTTATACCTGCCCAGTATTACGGCCGTACCACTTCCCCGTCTGCGCGCCGATCTTCGGCCATAAAGAACGACTTGGCCGCCAATTCGGGATTCAATAGCGCGCGTGCTTTTGCTTCGTCGATGTCGAGGCCCAATCCGGGCCGGTCGTTGGCATAAAGATAACCGCCTTCCAGAATCGCATGACCCGGGAAAAGATCGTACTCTTCAGCCCGGAAGTGATTCTCTTCCTGAACGCCAAAGCTGTAGCTGGCCATGTCCAGGTGTACCGCCGCCATCTGGTTGACGGGGTCGTTATCGCCGCCTTCCTGCCAGGCCGTCTTGACGCCAAACCACTCGCATAAGGTGGCGATCTTACGACAATTGGTGATGCCGCCGCCTTTCGAGACACGCACGCGCACATAGTCGATCAAGCGCTCGGTGATCAGCGGTAAGTATTCATGCGGGTTGATAAAAAGCTCGCCCATCGCTTGGGGCGTGACGCATTGTTGGCGCACGAGGCGATACCACTGCACTTGTTCTGGCGAGAGTAAATCTTCCAAGAAAAAGAGCCGGTACGGTTCGAGCAATTTGGCCAGGTGGACGGCGTTGTGCGGGTGCAGATGCTCATGGACGTCGTGCGTCAACTTGGGCGCAAAGCCGAGTTTATCGCGCAAATGGGCAAACATTTTGGGGATGTTTTCCAGATAAGCTTCGTCGTCGAAGGCGCGGGTCTGCGGCCAATGATTTTTGGGAAAGCCAGCCTGCGCCGTTTCTTCAAAACCGCCGCCGCCATAGGGTCCCAACTGGCAGCGGATCACATGGTAGCCCTCTTCCATATAGCGGCGCACATCATCTTCCAGTTCTTGCAATGTGTCGCCAGCCGCGTGGGCATAACACATCACTGCGCTGCGGCAAGCGCCGCCCAGCAACTGATAGACAGGCATGCCGGCCTGTTTGCCTTTGATATCCCACAGCGCCATGTCGATACCGGCCTGCGCCGTGTTGATGATCGAGTCGTTGCGCCAGTAGCCGCTGGTATAGACCGATTGCCAGATGTCCTCGATGCGGCTCACATCGCGGCCAATCAGCAGTGGGGCAATCGTTTCAATTGCGGTTTGGACAGTGCGGGCGCGGTAATGGTCGCTGGCCGAGCCAATGCCGTATAGACCGGGCACATCTGTAATTACTTTGACGAAAAGCCAAGTGCCGTTGTTACGGGTACGAATCGTTTGGATCTCTTTAATCTTTGCCACAGTTCATTCTCCTCTTTTCCTCTGGTTTTTGCGTTTGGACATGACCCTGCTGCGCATTGCCTGTTATCTGGGTCTCTCGAATTTTGCAGGCCCAGGCAGAAACTACTACACTGTCAGCTAGTGGCCTTTCTATATGCTGACGAGTAGCACAAGGTGCCATTTTTACAGCACCGAAAATGTTGCCGCGTGGCGCGCGTCGGTGTAGAAGCTGATTGAAGGATTGGCCTTATATTGAACCTCTTCTTTTTGAAAAAAGGTGATTATGATCCACAGCAAACATGGTATTAACAAAATCGGCCTGACCGGCATTAAACAGATCTGGAATACGTCGCCCGCCCAAACGATTGAGATTGCACTCAAGCGTGGCGAAGGTCATCTAACTTCTGGCGGTGCATTTGTTGCCGTCACATCACCCTTTACGGGTCGCTCGCCCAACGATAAATTTATTGTCGACGAACCAGGTAGTACGGATAAAATTTGGTGGGGCGCGGTCAATCGTCCACTTTCCGCCGAGCATTATGCCATACTAGAGGCAGATGTAAAAGCATATTTAAATAGCCAGGAACTCTTCGTCCGCGATCTGTATGCCTGCGCCAACCCGCGCCGCCGCTTATATGTACGGCTGATTTCCGAGAGCGCCTGGCACACCTTATTTGCGTACAACCAATTTATTCGTCCTTATGCGGCCGAATTGGCCGATTTCGAACCCAATTTTACGATTCTGCACGCGCCGGAGTTTCATCCTGATCCCGCACGGCATGGCACGCGCAAGCCTCCCTCTGGCCCCACGGCGGTGATTGCGCTCAATCTGGCAACACGGACTGTGATTGTGGCCGGCACCCGTTACGCCGGCGAGATTAAGAAGGCGATCTTTACAGCGCTCAATTATTTGCTGCCGTTGGAAGACATCTTTCCCATGCATTGTTCGGCCAATGTGGGGACCCAGGGCGATACAGCGCTCTTCTTTGGCCTCTCTGGCACGGGCAAGACGACGCTCTCGGCGGATCACAAACGGGGGCTGATCGGTGATGACGAACATGGCTGGGGCGCGAGTGGCGTCTTCAACTTTGAAGGGGGTTGTTATGCCAAGGTGATTGGTCTTTCTTCCGAAGCAGAGCCGGAGATTTACGCCACGCTCAGCCAGTTTGGTACGGTCTTAGAGAATGTGGTGATGGACCCAGAATCGCACTCGCTGGATCTGAACAGCGACGCCATCACCGAAAACACGCGCGCTGCCTATCCGATCCATTACATCCCAAACTATGTGGCATCGGGCATGGGCAGTCATCCTAAAAACCTGATCTTCCTCACCGCTGATGCCTTTGGCGTATTGCCGCCAATTGCCAAGCTGACGCCAGAACAGACTATGTACTACTTTCTCTCTGGCTATACAGCCAAATTGGCGGGCACCGAGCGCGGCGTCACCGAACCACAGGCGACCTTCTCGACCTGTTTCGGTGCACCATTTATGGTCCACTTTCCTACGGTCTATGCCAATATGCTGCGCGAGAAAATTACCGAGCATCGGTGTAATGTTTGGCTGGTCAACACGGGCTGGAGTGGTGGCCCCTATGGCGTGGGCCGGCGCATGCGCATTGCCCACACTCGGGCCATGGTCACAGCGGCGTTGGAAGGCCACTTGGCAACAGTGCCGACCGCACCCGACCCGATCTTTGGGTTGCAAACACCCATTAGCTGTCCTAACGTGCCGGAAGAAGTGCTCACCCCGCGCCGCACCTGGGCGGATGTCGCGGCTTATGACGATAAGGCCAAGGAATTGGCGCGTAAATTTGTCGAGAACTTTAAGCAATTTAAAGTGGATCTGCAAGTAGTGGCGGCTGGCCCCCAGATTTAACCTAACCTAAAAAGGTTAGAAGTTACGCAGTTGCGATCACCGCCATCTCTGGCGGACGTTCGGCAGGATGCCAGCGTTCCCGGGGCAACTGCGTAACTCCTAAAGGTGACAAAGCAAAGGCTGCCAGTTCGCATTCTGCACTGCGAACTGGCAGCCTTTCTTGATCACCCTGATGTAATTGGGGTACGGCAAGCTCTATTTTAGGCGTTGGCGGTTCTACTGCGCCAGCCTAGCAACGCCAAAAGTAAGACTACGCCTGCCAATCCACCAGCCGTATAAACCAATAAAGCTACATCGCTCTGCTTAACTGCGATGCCGATGAAGGCCCATACGATCACCAGCGCATAGGCAAGATTGCGCCGCCAGAAGCCAAAGTAAACGCCGAATCCAGCGCCAATGACCAACAAGGCCACCGCCCATAAAACCGGATCGATGCCCAGCCCACCCCAGCCGATCGCATAAAGCCAGGTAGTGATGTTGGCAATAGTCGCCACGCTGCCCCAGCCCAAGTAGATGCTGAAAGGTACAAAGACGCACCAAAATTCGCCCCGTGTTGCCGACCCTTGTTCCCACCCGGCTTGCACCATCCGCGCATAGAGTCCAATCAGCGAGATTAATAGCACCGTGATGACCAATACGCTCAAGGCGAGTTGATTCCAATGCCAAAGAAAGATCCAAGTGCTATTTGCAACTGCGCTGAGCAGATACCACTTGCCGATCGTCTGAAACTCTGCTGTCTGGCCTTGGTTGTTGCGCACCTGGTAGAAGGAATAGGCAATTAAACCTAAGTAAATAAGGCTCCAAATTGAGAAGACATAACCGGCCGGCACAAAGTAAACCGGGTAACGAGCCGAGATTTCACCGGTGGTTTGATTATTGAATGGCACAATATTGGCCAGCGCATTGATCGCAATAGTCGCAAGCGTGGCAATGACGACAAGTGCAGGCAAGAACGATCTGTTATTGGCTACGCTGCTATCGTTTCGATCCGATGTAAATGGCCTGCGTAAGGCACTGTTTGACATGATTCCTCCTGTTTGCAAAGGTTTTGTACAGATTTTATCATAGCATAACGCCTAGGGATAATTTATTCTGTGAGAATTATCCATTTTGCCACCAGCAAAGAAAATCATGCCAGGTTATTAATAGCCATATAAAGCTGTTTCAGATAACTAATTATCAAGGTGCAAGCTACGTGTTGCGCAAATAGTTCACATAACACGTAGCTCGCACCTAATTACCTACTGATCAAACATCCCCGTATCCAATAACTCCAACATCGCACTCATCTGCCCGTTGGCAAAGGCGCGGCTGCGGCTGTTCCAACCACCGTCGTTGCTCATTGTCGGCACGTGATCATCGATCATGTAGCCCTTAAAACCCACTTGGCGCAAGGTTTTCATCACCTCGAACATGTTGAGGTTGCCCTCGCCAATAAACGCCTCGCGGAAATTAGGCACGGTGCCCAGCACATCGCGGAAATGCACATAGACAATTTTGCCCCGTTCGCCAAAATATGTAAGCCCTTTTAGACATTCCTCTGGGCTCATTTCCGACCAGGAACCAACGCAGAAGTCCAACCCGTGGTTGGGGCTATCGCTCAGATCCATGGCCCGTTTGAAGCCGTCAAAGCTGCGCATAATGCGTGCCACACCGCCCAATGATGGCACTGGCGGATCATCGGGGTGCAGCGCCAGCAGCACACCTGCTTCTTCGGCCACCGGTAGAATTGCCTTGATGAAATATTCGTAATTGGCCCAAATTTCATCCTCGGTGTAGACGCGATCGAAGGACAACGGCGCATTCTTTACTTGTTCATAATCGAAGGCCGTTACTTTGGCGCCACCGCGCGCCGGCGCCGTGTTGGTTGTGCGCCAGACGCCGGTCGCAATAAAGTGATAGCCGAAAATGGGGATGCCCGCCAGACCCATATTACGAATCGTGGCCTGCATATGTTCGATCTGTTCGTCGCGCCCTGGTTGGCCGAGCATAATTTTGGTGTAGAATTTGAGTGGCACGTTTTCAATTGCGTTCAAACGCAAACCGGCATCTTCCACGCGCGTGCGCAACTTCAACAGATCCATATATTCCCAACGGTGCTCACCGGGCAAATCGGGTGAGCCGTGGAAAAAATTGAACTGCATATCGATAATGCCCATCTGTTTGGCAAAGCTGACCACATCGTCGGTCAATTCGCGAATTTGGCCAACGGCGATGCGCATTGGCAGGGTACTAAGGTCCATGATAGTGCTCCTTTAGATAAGTTTATGCAGTAAGTAGAAAGGCGATCCACTACCTCTGAGCGCAAACTTGCGGTCAAGAAATAGCAAATCGCCATGCGATCGATCTTATTACATCAATAAAAACTTTGAGTTTTAATTAGCCTTTGTATTTGCCATTTTAAGCTATGCAAAGACATTTCATTGATTGTCAAACGTGCGTTTGAGTAACTCGTAAATTTCTCTTTGTACTGAACGCGGCGTGCGACGTATCCTAGCGATAATATTTCGCGAATCCTCTGAAGGGGTTTGGATGTTTGAAAGACCCTGGTTACAAGCAGAGCACAGCACTCTTAGGTTGCTTTTATCATTATTTCCACCTTGGCTGATGGGAACGACATGATCAATATGCAGGCGCACTCTTCGACTAGGGTTAAATGGATCTGGATCACCTGGGCATGCACCGCACCGCTGACATGTAAATCCGTTCCGTTCAAGTATCTCGTTCCTTAGTTGGGGAGAAATACTACGTTCTATAGCTGGAATACGGTCTAGCGACTCAAGTATATATTCTCCTGGTTTGAGGTCAAAGCGATCAATGTGTGATTTAATTTGCATCCCTTCTTCATCACGTAGCTCTCGAATACGACGCTGATAATCATTAATTTGGGCTACTTCGCTAATTTGTTGGGTTGTGATAACTTTTCCCAAGTTTGCTTCAAGAAACAATCTAATCCGAGACCGCGCACTCATATTGATGTACCCGTTTCTCGGCGGATGGATACCGATTTCTGATGCGCGACATAATATGGCTGCGTTCTTGTTTCGTGAATTTGTCGGGCATTGCGTGCTTCTTCTCTGCCAAATAACAAAGCATAAACGCAATCTGCTACATGTGCCGTCAATAACGGTGGTACAGCGTTGCCAATTTGGCGGGCAATTTCTATTTTCGAGCCGACAAATTGAAATGAATCAGGAAAGGTCTGAATTCTTGCCGCTTCACGATGCGTAAGCGGGCGGTGCTGAGAAGGATGTAAATAGCGCCCTTTTTCCGGTTTGAAGAATTCTGTTCGAATCGTGAAAGCAGGTCTATCCCACCACAGGCGACCAAACAGATCAGTGCCACCGGATTTTTTATTAATCCAACAGTTGGGTGTTATTTCAGGCGCAAGCCGTTGCAGATCAAAACGGTTCATGCCTTCTTTGGGTATTGCTCGATAGCGTTCTAAACTTTTATCGGTTGGATTGCGCCCGAAATGCAGATTGTAAGGCGGTAGAATGTCGCAAATTTCCGTCCCGATCGGCGGATCCAGATCTGCAATTGCATCTCTAACCGTACGCCAAGGCTGCGGGTCAAGTACGTAGTCATTGTGCGTGTGAAAAAGAGAACGCATCACCCCTATATTGGGGTTGTGATGCGTTTTCTTAGGCGGAAAGACGCTGGTAGGATCAGCAAACTTACATCCAATAATAAAAGCTCGATAACGTCGCTGGGGAACCCCGTAATCTGCGGCACACAAGATTTGGGCAGCAAGCTTAAAACCAACTTTTTGTGCTTCCAGTTGGATTTCTTCGTATTCCGCTGAGTCTAGTAATTGTGGAACGTTTTCCATCACAAATACTTCGGCACCCGACCGTTGAACAACTTCAAGAAAGGGTCTCCACAATTGTTTGCGTAGATCGTCGTCTTTATTCTTGTTTAGAAGACTGAAACCCTGACATGGTGGGCCGCCGATCACAACATCGGCGGTTGGAATCGTTATATCAGATTCTTCAAGCAACGAAACTAAATCATCACAGGAGCAGTGATTACCAAAATTAGCGTTGTAAGTGGCAACAGCATACTTATTATTGTCGTTGGCCCAAACCGGAACAAAGTTGTGTCCAAAAGCTTTCGTAAAACCAAGTGTCAATCCGCCTGCCCCAGCAAACAGATCTATAAGCTTAAACGAACGCTGATTACCCAAGAGATTTTCTTTTCCATTATAGGTAATGGGTTGGGCATTTGCGTAAATCGCATTTGAGACATCCATAAGAGATTTTTCCTATATTCATGCAACATCTATACTTAATTACACTTTACTCGATTTGAGCCAAGTAGAAATGATAAAATTTAACATAGTATAAGCGATTAGTTACTACTGGTCAACCAGCAAAAATGACAAATCTGCTTGCATTTTTAACTTAAATCAAAGCGGTCTGATCGAAAGATCAGACCGCTCACCTATACATTACGTAGGTACCAGCTGTTTAATTGGCTTCGGTTGCCCAGTTTGCAGACTGTTTGCTTAGGCCGGATCTTTATCCAAGATTTCCTGGCACAACTCCAAAGTCAGTTCGACACCTTCGTCAAAACCAACCTGGTCGGTCCAGATCGCTTGCAGATTGTTGACCATCGTATTGTTAAACTCTTCGGTGCGTGCATTGGCCGGGAAGAACCACGGGCGTGGGCCTTCGGGGTAGGCGGCGCGGATGGTGCCATAGATGTGGCTGAA
>JBBRVA010000350.1:0-8026 GCA_038247295.1 Caldilineales bacterium
CCGGATGGCCGCTTGGTACGCCTCCACCGCCGCCACCGGCTCATTCTGCGCCAGTTCCAAATCACCAATCCCTTTATGATAACCCGCCAGTGTCGCCGGTGGCCAGCCATACAATTCACCCTCGGCGATCAACTGCGTATAGAGCGCATGCGCCTGATCATTTTGGCTACTCAGTTGGTAAAGGTGCGCCAGAAGACCCAGGCGATTGCCACTAGCTGGATCGGGATCAGTTGCGGCACTGGCACGGAGCCGCTCGACAATTTGTTGATTGGCCGCGTCCGTATTCACAGCCGTGCGGCCATTGCTGTCGGCGGCTAATGTCTCATCGGATTGCAGCGTGGCGTCCGCAAGCACACTCTGTTGAGCAGATGAAGTAGAAGAAGTGCCGGTTGGCTCGGGCAGGGGTGGAGCACTAGCCAGCGCGATTTCCAATGCCTGCTGCTGGTACGCAGCTACTTGTTCTTCATCCCCGCGCGCGCCAGCCAACTCGGCCAGCCGCATGTAGGCATCCACACTCGTGGCGTCGCGCTCAATGGCTCGTTTGTAGGCAGCCTCGGCGGCCGACAAATTGCCTTGGCGACGAAGGGCATCACCCCATAGCACTTGGGGCCAGGAGAGTGCGGGAGCGGCCGCCGCGGCGGCCGCATAATAATTCAACGCTGGCTCGACAATGCCCATCTCTTCGCTAACGCCAGCCAGCCGCGTATAGGCGTAGGCGCGGCTCACCGCTTGGCCGCGTGCGTTGCGCGTGTTGGGTAGGCTGTTCACTTCTAACAAGTTCAAGGCAGCCTGATAGGCATCAGTTGCCGCCTGAGACTCGCCCTGGCGCTGCTGCTGATCACCCAGCGCCAATGCTAACATGGGTTCATCGGGGCTGGCTTTGATGGCGCGTTCCAAGAGCGCCGCCATCTCTTCATTAAAACCGCCTTCCTCGCGCAATTGGTTGCTCAAGGCCAAATAAGCGCCCACGCGGGTGGGGTCCAGGCGAAAGGCCGTCTGATACGCCTCGATTGACGCGGCCGGATCATCTTGTTGCAAATACAGATCACCGAGTAAGCTATGCGCGCTGGCATTATTGGGCTGATGGCTTAGCACCTGCTCGATAACCGCTTGCGCTTCGGTCGCCCGGCCAGTATCCAGTAATAATTGGGCCTGGGCCAACTGGGTCGGGGCACTGTCGATGCCTTGCAGATCTTGCAGCCAGATCGCACGCCGGTACAACGCCAGCGCTTCCTCGGGTTTGGCCTGGCCGGCTTTGACCCCCGCCGCCAGGATCAGGGCTTCGGTGGACAGCGGATGCGCGGTGCGCACTTGTTCCAACTGCGCTGCGGCCTCATCTAAACGCCCGGTTTCTTGATAGACGCTGGCCAACATCAGTTGGTTATCTTCGCCCGGCTGATGGGCCACAGCCTGCGCGTAGAGGGTCAACGCGCGTTCCGTCTGTCCGCGCTGCCGCCAGAGATCGGCCAGAGCGATGTTACGCCCCGCTTCGTCGGCAAAGGTGCGCTCGGCCAGCGTTGCTGCCAGATGTTCGGCGGCACAATCAATATTGCCGGCGCTCAAACAGACATCGCTCAGGGCCAGTTGAAAGCGCGGCACGGTGGGCATCGCCGCCTGGACACGCGATAATTCGGCGATGCTCTGCTCAAATTGGCCAAGCTCGGCATAGATCTGGCCAAGCCGATAATGAAAAATGGGCTGATCGGTTTGTTCGATTGCTCCTTGCAGCGTGTCGATCGCGCGTGTAAATTGCCCCTGCACGCGGGCGAGTTCGGCCAAGCCCAATATAGCCAACGCGCTGTCAGGATTTTGTTTTTGTTCCTCAGTATAGAAATTTTCGGCGGCCACCCAGAGCCGTTGCGCCAGCGCGGTATTGCCGTTGATGGCCGGCGTCAACTGCGGTTGCTGGTGGATAGTGTACAGGCTATAGCCCTGGTCATCCAACTCCCACGTAAACCATTGTGGTGCGGCCCGCAGTTGAATATCTAAATCGCTACTACTGGTCGCGATCAGATAACCGGCCTGATAGCGTCCCAACACGTCGAGCGTTTCGGCGGTAAGATAGCGGGCACGGTAAAAGCGCGCCTGGTCGATCAACCGTTGCAGAGCGTCGGCCTGTTGATCGGCGGGGAAGATTTCGCTGGTGGTCGGCATGCGATGGGCGACAATGTTGGCCTGCGCCACATAGGCTGGCAGGGTGACGCTCAAATTTTGATCGGCCAGCACCGTGGCGGGCCGATGAGCGGTTAACGTTTGCAAACGGGCAAAGATGCGTTGCGGGGCGGGAAAGTCGGCGGTTAAGGTAGCGCGATAGGCCAACGTCTGCAAGTTTTGGCCGATCAACGGGCCAAGGGCAAGGCTAGCGCTGACAATCAATGCCAGCGGCGCCCACCGTGCGCCCCATGCCAGCCCCCACGGCGGTGGTTTGCGCGGGCGGGTGAGCCGCAGCAGCAAGGTGAAGCTCACCAGAGCCAAGATCAGCGTATAGGGCAACATCCAGACAAAACGCCACAAAATCCAGGGCATCACCAAATCGCCGATCACCGGTGTGATCCAGGGGTTGAACATTACGAACAAGATGGCGAGCGTCGTACCCACCGCAAATTGCGCCGCCAAGCTGCGGCGAATTTTCCAAAGGAGCACGGGCAAGAGCAAGAGCGCCAGCAAATAAGGCGGCTCGAGCATGATGTTGGGGTCAGAGATGTAATGGTCTAAATCAAACAGCAGCAGGCGCCGACGATTCATATTGACGGCAAAGCGCCAGATCAGGAAAGGGTTGTCTATAGTGTTCGCATCCTCGGCCTTTAGTTGGGTCAAGTCGGGCAGCGGCCCCACAATCTCTAAGGTCGGCAGATAGAAAAAAGGTAGTGCGGCGACCTGTTTTGTGCCAACAGGCCAGCCTTCGATACTGGTAGGATAAGATGCAGCCAGGGGCGCTTCGCCGCGCGCCAGCACTAATTGCAGAACGGGTAGCGCCATGGCGACGATTACCAAACCAGCCAGCGCCAGGCAGCGCAAAAAGACGACTTTGCTGCGCCAGTTGAGCAGCCAATGCAACACGGCAAAGGCGGTCAGCGCCATCGCCATCATCGCCGCGATCAACGGGTGGATCGTCGAGACCGCAAAGGTGACCAGCGCCGCCGTCCACCAGATGCCCCCCCGGCCGCCGGCCAGATAGCGAATGACTAACGCAAAGGCAATCGGCAACATGGTCGCCGGCACCATAAATTTATCGGCCGTGGTACGCTCAAAGAAAAAGAGACTGACATTGTCGCCGCGCACAAAGGGTGAAGCCAGGAAGATCAACATTTGCAGCGCAGCCAGAAAGAGGCCAAAGCGCCGGCCATGGGCAGCACCAAAGGTGGTAACGCCCGCCGCTTTGCCCAAGGTATAAGCCGCCAGCAGCACCCACAAAGCGACCATCGAACGTGAGGCCGCTGCGGTCAATGTGATCGGATCGATGTGCGAGAGATAAGACCAGAGATAAGCCATCGGCAATGATTGGTTAAACGCCATGCGCACGCCGGGTCCAATCGTCGTGCCGAAGAGTGGTTCGCTGGCATTTAGCGGCAAGCCGGCCAATGCGTCGGCGGCAAAGGTACCCACCGCATAGGCATCGCCGTCAATCTTGTAATAATTGAGCGTGGGCAACGCCAAGGCAAAAGCGGCCACCAACAACACTAATAGCAAGCGTTCATCGGTCGTCCAACTAATCGTTGCACTGGTGAGATCGCGCCGGCGGGTCCAATGCACAAGCCAGCCAATGATGACAAGCCCAGAAACCACCACCCAGCTCACGGTCAAGTCGAGCAAGGTCATATGCAACAAGAGGGCGACCATGCCCGGCACGGCCATGACGGCAACGCCCAACGGAAAAGCAAGCGCCAGGCGCTCGATCCAGTCTAGTTCCAGCCGCCAGGTTAACATATCGGCCAGCAGGTAGCCGGGCGTAATGAAAAGCGCTAAAAAGGTGAGCCAACTGGCGATCTGCAACAAGATCGGGTTGCTCACATCCGGCCAGATGGGCAACTCGAAAGGCAAGGCGCCAGGTATGCCAGCCAGCACAAAGATCCAAATCGCGACCAAAAACGCGTGGCCCAGATACTTTAGCCGGCGCCGGGTAGGCGTCATTGGCCCAACAGGCAGATCGGGGGTGAGGGTGGTTGTAGAAGGGTTAGGAGCGGTCTGGTTAAGTTGCATAGTCCGGTCGCTTTCGCATTACCTGGAACGGAATCATCAACATGTTTTATGCTACTGTAGGGTGAGAGCTATACGCAAATTGATCAAGATTTGATTAGGCAAAAGGAATATGGCGGCGCACTTTGGGTCCCAAAAACTGCGCCAAGGCAAACGGTAATTTGGGCCAAAGCTGCTGAAAAAGACGAAAACGGGCATCTTCATGTATCTGCCCCGTCAAAACAGGTGATACTTGGCCGGCCAGACCGACCACTTGTTGGTAAATCGGGGTGCAGACGCCGCCCCATTGCGCTTTGAAGGCAGATGCGTTTGAGTTCAGCGGGCTGCGGCCCATATCGAGAAAGCGAAACCCGTGCGCCGCGGCGTCGGCCAGGATCGACCAGTAGGCCAGATAAACCGGGCGTAGGGCAAGATATTCGTGCAATGTGGCGCCCCAAACGCCGTAGACCGTCTCGCCCATTTCTAGTTGAAAATAGCCGCCAATCGGCTGCTGCTCTTTGTAGACGACGACAATGTTATAGCCAGTGGGAAAGTGTTCAATCACTTGCTCCAGAAAACGGCGGCCAAAGACAGGCGTGCCGCTTTGGTGAGTAAAATGGCTGAGCACAGTGTAGAAATGGTCGAGCAGACGCGGTGTACGCTCGATCCGGGCGTGCAGACCATTGTCGCGCGCCATCCGAATCTGGCGGCGGATGTTACGATCGAGGCGCTTCGATAATATTTCTTCATTGGCCTGCACATCGACAAGCCAACTCACATGCTGCGCGGTTGTAATCAGCGCACCCGGCCAGGCCTGCCGGCTGTCTTGGATCACCAGCCGTTTGGCACCCGCCTGGCGTGCCAGCCCTTGTGCGTGTTCGATCAAGGCGCTGGCTGCTTGATCATTATCAGCACACAGCCCGCCCGGCATGGTCATCGCGGTGTGGCCCGTCAGCGGACTATTGACAAAAAAGAGCGGCAATACGCCGACAATGGCAGAGGGTGCATCGGCAGGGGAAACACGAGCGTACAGATAGCAACTTTCGTAGCCATATGTCTGCCGTAAAACGTGACGCCAGCCGGCGAGATGTTGCGGCAAGCCACCCGGTGCGTGCTGCACATAGGCATCCCAGATTGGACACTCTTCTTCGGTCAAGGCTTCAATGATCATAAGCGTAAAACAAAAGCTTGCAATAGGGAACAAAAAGTTAAACCGCAAAGGACGCCAAGAGCGCAAAGAAAAAACGTAAGATTTAGGTTATCCCTGGCCCACTTAGCGGTTAGCCGATATTCGTTCGCACGTAGCCGGCATCCGATTAGATGCAGCCAATGCGCCCATCGTTGTAAAGTGGAAATCGCTGAACAACCGATGCAACTTGGCCTCTAACCCGCCACGCCCGTGATAATGGGTAACGCGCTCGCGCGCCGTAACGGCATTATACCGCTGACCGGTGTCCAGTTCCCAAGGATGGATGTAGGTAATGGCCGGTTGGCCTTGGGCCTGCAAGCGCCGAATCGCCCAGCGCGTGACGATATATGGCAGCACTCTTGTGTAAAAACCACCTAAAATTGGCAACGTCGCCTTGCGCACCTGAAGTGTCGAAACGGGAAGTTCAATTAGGTTGAGCGCTTCCACCTTGTACGGAAACCGCGGTGCGCCAGGGAAGCCATAGAGCAGGTTGCGTGTAGGGAAGACACTGCTGTCATATTGAATCCCCAACTGCTGCATGATATCAAAAGCCCAGGGCGTCGTCGCGTTGATCGAGAAATAGGGGGCGCGATGGCCCAGTGGCGGCACCCCTGTGATCCGTTCGACGGCCGCGATGCTCTGCTCTAATTCCTGGGCGAATTCAGCAGGCGTCAAACGGGAAACGAAGCGATGATAATAGCCATGTACACCAATCTCATGGCCGTCGGCGCCGATCTGCTCGATCAGCGCCGGGTGGCGATCTGCGACATAACCAAGCACAAAGAAGGTGGCCTGGATACGGTGCGCGCGTAGGATAGCCAACAGACTTTGGGTCGCGGTTACTACGCGACTCTCCAAACTGGGCCAACGGTCGATCTGCGGATTCGTGCTGGTGAGACCCTGAAACCAATCTTCCAGATCCACGGTAAAGATGTTCATAGGCATGGACAACGATTTTTCAAATCGTTTCGCGCCCTAAGGCGGGCGCCCGCTGGGCGCGGTTGCGTGTGATTTTAACGCCGGTAAGAAAAAAACCGATTTGGAAAATCGGTGTACTTTAGCCTACGTAGCCCAGGCTACGCAGCCGGTCGGCCAGTACTTTTTGTTCTTCGGCGCTCAATACTTCTCCAGCGCTTGGACCTGAGTGGGCGTCCGAATCGACAGCTACGGCGCGACGTTGGCGGATGACCGGTTCAAAATCTTCGCGCAAGGCAGCGGCTAGGACACGGCCATCCATGTGCGCCGGCACCGCTTCGCCCATCAGATGTAAGATCGTCGGTGCTAGATCGGTGAGATTGGCATTTTGGATTTCTACCCCTTTGCGCACCGCCGCGCCATAGGCCATGAAAATGCCATTCATACGATGCGTGCCGGAAATGCCCCGTTTCATCGCTTCGATAATCTTATGGCTGCCGAACTCGTACTCACCAAAGCCAAAATATTCGAGCCGGCGGGGCAAGAAGACAATATCGGGTGCTTCATCCAGATAATCGCCACTGTACAATTCTTCACGCCGATAGACAGTTTCGACCACGGCTTCGCCAGTTTTTGGATCGCGCAAGGTGGCCAGGCGTTCGATAATGCTGCTGCGCACTTGTTCGTACTCCGCACCCGGTTGGACACAGCCGAACGGTTCACGTCCGGCCAGGTTGATGCGAATCTGCCCGACGTTGCCCAGCGAATAGGCTTGTGTACGTCCCCAATCTACATCTTCGAAGGAGAGAAAGAGTGTTTTGAGCAAACCCTGGCCCTGGCCACGTACGACTTCGCGCTTTAAGGCGCCAAACCCCAGCCGCATCAAGGTGTCGTAGACATTCATCGGCGAAAAGCCACTGCGGAAGAGTGCATGTTTGATCCGTGTGCGCGCGCCGGGCTTGAGTTGCATAAAATTTTCGCGCAACAGCCAGTTATTAACATGGATAAATTTGTGAAACGGCCCAAACCCGTGGTCCGACATCACGACCAATGTGGTATCGTTCGGCAAAGTATCGACAATCTGCGCCAGGTGGCCATCCAGCGTATGATAGTAATCACGAATGGCATTACCATACTTCGCCGCCTGCGCTGGATCGTGCAGTGGATGCGTCTTGTCCATATATTTCCACAGCGCGTGGCAGATGGTGTCGGTACCGTTGAAGACCACCATTGCAAAGTCCCAGGCTTCCCGGCTGCGCAAGTATTCCAGTGTGCGCACCCGCAACTCCGTTGTTTTGTAGAGGCGGGCGAGGAAGGCATCGACCCCTGAATCCGAATAGGCCTGGCCTGGATCCGGGTAGAGAATATATTCACCAATCGCGTCGACAATTTCTTGATAAAGTTCGGCAGGATAGGTGATGGTGTTGCGCGTGCTGGGTGCGGGCAGGCCAGAGACGACAACGCCGTTGACTGCCATTGGTGGGTAGGTCATGGGGATGTTGAGCGCACAGACCCGCCGTCCGCTTTGGCTTAAGAGCGAATAGATCATGGGCGCCTTGCAGTCGAGTGCGGTGACGGGTAGAAATTGATAACTCTGCGGCTCACGCGCAATCCAGTCATAAAGCCGGTGCTTACCCGGGTTGACGCCCGTAGCGAACGTCGTCCAGGCCGGTCCCGTCATCGGCGGCACGGTGCTGCGCAGTGAGCCATGCGCGCCCTCTCGCATCAAGCGCTGTAAAGTAGGCA
>JBBRVA010000351.1:0-8008 GCA_038247295.1 Caldilineales bacterium
ATATCGAGCGTTGCTAAAGCGTTGCCAAAACGTTACAGTAATTCTTGGTCAACGAAGTGTAGGTCACGCCGATTGCGCCGGTAACTAGGCGCACGATGGTTGCCTGCTTGGTTTAGGTTGACGGTCATGCTACAATGCGCCTATCTGTACTTGATGATAGAGAAGGAGGTATGCCCATGACTGTGACTGTAACCCTCTCTGAAAATATAGTCGAACGTCTACAGGCGCATGCGGCTGAATTTCATCTATCGCTCGATGCTTTGGTTGAAAAACTACTCGCTGATGCCTTGCCGGTTGTTGAGACCAATGGTGTCGATGCCGCGGCGGATGACGACAATCTCCCTTCCCTGGAGGAAGTCGTTGCCATGATTAAGGCAACCCCACCGAATCCGGATGCGATTCACCCGGCGACCAAAACCGTGGCTCAGTTAATTGCGGAATTAGAAGCAAATCCGCCGGAAAAATCAGACATCACCCCAGAAGAATGGGACCGACTGTGGGCAGAATTTGAGCAAGGACTGAAAGCGGCTGACCGTGTCGACGACATTGCCGAAGGGCGCATTTGATTTTAATGGCAAATTACTTGCTGGACACGAACCACATCTCTCCAATCGTTATGCCAGGGCATCGCCTACGGGCACGCATTATGCAGCGACATGCTGCCGAGGACACATTTCATATTGCTACTCCTGGCTTGACAGAGATGTTATTTGGTATTCGGACGTTGCCGCGTGCAGAACGGAATCTTCGCGATTGGCAAAGGTTTGAAGATCTATTCACATTTCACCCTATCGAAAAGCAAGATGCCGAGTATGCCTCGCTCCTCCAGGCAACGCTCCGCAGACAGGGCCGCCAATTGCATACAGTCGATGCCCTGATTGCCGCCATTGCTCTACGCTACAACTTGATCCTTCTCACCACCGACAAGGATTTTCAGGCGGTGGTCGGGTTGGCGCAGGCGAATTGGATGAGCGGTTGATTGGCGGCCCTGGTTTATCTTCCACGCATGAAACGCCCAGGTCGAAGCCCCAATCAGAACGTAGATAAACCCCACGCCGACAATGGCAAATTTGGGTAACGCACACCAACGGGCAATGAGCGGCAAGCTTGGATGTTGTGCCCCCTGCAACAACCGCAGCAGCACCACATGCTCGACCGCATCCAGCAAACCCGCCGCCAATTGCGCCCAAGCCAGATAGAGACCCACCGTCACCGACCAACTACCCGTTGAGAACTGGCGCGCCGCCAAGCCACAGCCGAGGGCAATGGCGAGTGGATAAAGCACAAGAAAGACAAAATCGACAACCGTTTGCTGGCGCGCCAATTGTCTGTTTGCCTCGCCCCAACCATGCATGATGGTTTGCGCCTTGTCCAGCGTCCCCGCCAACTCAAAATCGACAATGCTCGCCCCCGCCTTGGCTAGCGGACGCTCCATCCAGGCGAGGATGCCCATGACGAGCAGGGTGAGCAGCAACAGAATCCCGAAGAAGAATCGTTGCCGGTGAAAGGGTAGGTGAGCGAATGGGTAATTCATGAGAAACTTCCTCTACTAATTCTTGAGTTGCTCCAGCAATGCCGCGTCGAATGGGCTCTTGCCCGCCTTGAGGGCATCAAGCCATGCTTGGCGACTGGCGATAAATTCCTCACCATAGTCCGTCTCCTTTGCCCACTTGACTGCAAACTCAAAATCCTCAATTGCTCCCTCTATATCACCTGTGAGCGCGCGGGCGAGACCACGACTGTCGCGGATACCCCCGTTTTCTGGATCGGCGGCAACGGCCTTTTCGCAGGCGGCCAGCACTTGCGCCGCCAACCCAATTAGCGTACCATCCCAGCAGATTGAGTTCCAGGTGTTGCCGCTGATTGCCACATCAGGGTCAAGCTGAACTGCTTGGCTGATGGCAGCGAGACTCGTCGTGATTTCGCCACTTTGCGCCAGTTTGGCGGCTTGCTCCATCACGACTGGCGCATAGAGGCGACCAGCCTCCACTTCCGGCGTGATCACTAGGGTGGGGTCAAGCACCAACGCCTGTTGATAACTTGCCACCGCCGCCGTGATTGCGCCGCTGCGCGCCAGTTCAGCGGCTTGCTCGACCACCGCGGACGCATATTGCTGATTGGCCGCCACCGCTGGTGTGATCAGCAAGGTGGGGTCAAGCACCAACGCTGCTTGATAACTTGCCACCGCCGCCGTGATTGCGCCACTGCGCGCCAGCGTAGTCGCGGAGATCACGACGGTTTTGGCAAATTCTCGGTTGGCTGCCTGTTGTGGGTCGAACGTAAGCCGCGGATCGAGTTCGCGCATGTGCTGATAAATCGAGCGCGCTGCCGTGATCTCGCCACTTTGCGCCAATCTGGCCGCTTCGTTACGGAAGGATGGCGGCAGCGGTTGCTCGCCACAGGTGCGTTGATAGTCACGTGTACCAAAGGCGGCCTGCCATTCTTCTGCGCTGAGGTTGCGCCCAGCCACCTGACATGCCAACGCCAGGGTTGCGGTGGGGGTAATGAGCCAGAGGCGGATGGTGTCGTCGGTATTGCCACTGGCGAGCGTCTGACCATCGGGGGCAAAGGCCACGCTGAAGACCTCGGCGTCATGGCTCCCGAACCCGCGGCCGCTGGTGCGCCCCAGCAGGTCGTGCAAGGCAGTCAGGCTGGAAGCAATTGGTGGAGTGATGATCCACGCCGCCTCCACCGCCAACAGCAGGGCGCGCTGCGGGTATTGGGGCAGATCCTTGTTGATATTGGTGAGCGAGGCAATCTGGGCCATGCGGTCGGCGCGAATTTGTTGGCTGAGGGCCTGGGTGCGTGCTTCAGCAGTAGCGGCGGCGGCGGCTTGGGTATTGGCTTCTTGGCTGGCGGCTTCGGCGGTGGCGCGGTCGCTTTGCGCTTGGGCTTCGGCGGTGGCGGCGGCATCGGCATTCTCTTCAGCCGCCTGCCGGGCAGTTACCGCCTTGGCTTCTTCACGCTTGGCTAGGGTCGCTTGTTGGCTGGCGTTGCGCTGTTGTACAAAGGCAAAGCCGGTGGCAACCAACGCGATTAACGTCAGCATAGCCAGCCCGAAGGCGAAGCGGCGCAGGGTTGTGGCGCGGCGGCGTTCGCTCTCGGCATTGGCTTGGGCTTCGGCCAGTTGGCGCTGGCGGGCGGCTTCTTGTTCGGCTTGTTCGGCTTTGTGGCTGGCCTCTAAAAAGGTGTTTTCGTCCTCGCCCAATTCTTTTTCGTTGGTTTGGGCATAGTGCAAGGCGTCGGCCAGTGGAGCGCCGCGCAGCAGGCGGGCGGGGTCGCGCTGGTTCTCGAGCCACAGCCGCAGCGCTGCGCTCACCGGGTTGCTCTGTTTCGCCAACCATTCGCGATTGGCCTGCAAAATTGGCTGGACAAAGCGGTCGTGGACCAGTTCCACCCAGTCGCCACTGGCGCGTCGCTCGGTGCGGACAATCAGTTGGGCGTCTAACCGCTCAACGATTGGATTGGGCATCTCGGCCGTATATCCTGGTCCCTTGAAGACGGTGCCGCGCGTCTCGGCGATGGTGATGAGCTGCTTATCAAACCAGTTGCGCAACTTTCTCTCATTCACATCCAACGTCGATTGTACCAAGACTTTGCCCAGCGCACTTTCGTAATAGGTTTTGAGCGCACTGTCCACATCGCCAGATTCCTGTAGATCATCACCCGTGATCTGGCGCGACCCGCTTGTCTTCTCGACGTTTTTGTGGAGATTCTCCCACAGTTGATAACAAACAACCTGGAGCTGCACCGGTTCGACATATTGACCTGCCTGGGTGGCAGATTGTCCTGGCACACGAATTTGCTGTAGGTTGTTGACCAGCACTTCGGCGACACCAGGCGCAAACGACAGATCTACATCTGCGGCCGGGCGTGTGATGGCTTGTAAGGCGGCGTTACCGCTCATACGCTCCATGTAGTAGCGGGCGCGCAATTTGTTTGTCACCAGCGCGGCATAGGGGTCGAGCGCCGCCACATACTCTTCGCGCATCACCAGCACCACCCACAGTTGAGGATCCGCTTGCATGGCGGCGTCGAGCGTTTCAAAAAACGCGCGCCGTTCTTGCCAGCGTTGGGGATGGTTGGTGAGGATCTCTTCAAATTGATCGATGATCAAGACATAGGGAAAGTTAACCTCGCTGGCGGGTGTGTCGGATAAAGCGGCGCTTGGTGCGGGCAGCGCCGCATTGCTGTCGTAATACCAGCTAACGCCATCATCGCTGGTCAACCCAGCCAGAAACTGTTGTAACGAGAGACCCGCCAAGCGCGCCACGTCGCCACCGCCCTGATCAAGGCGCGACATCAGGTTAAATAGATAGAGATTGTCGACACTGCTGATCGCAGCGGGCAGATCACCACTAACGCGCCCCACTGGCAGCACGCTGTAGCCCTTCGTTTGGCGCAGATGGGGAATCAATTGAGTATTGACCAAGGAGCTTTTGCCGGCGCCAGACTGGGCATAAAAGAGCGTCAAACGATGCGCGCTCACCAACGCCAGCAGGTCGCCAGCCTCGCGGTCGCGACCAAAAAAGCGATCCTTCTCGTTCTCCGTAAAGGTGCGTGGACCGATATAAGGATTACTTGCCGGGGGAGATCCCTGGGAAGGTTCTATGCGCATACCACGCTCCTCTTATAAGTTTAAGGTCTGATAAAGCTCCTGGATAAAGGTGGGGGCCTCTTTCTAGTAGACTTTGAACTCAAATTTGCCCATATATTTTTCTAGGTACAACTCCTCGAGCGGGCTGTGCTCCAGTTGAATAGTGAGCGCACTCAGTAGTTTGCGTTCACGTTTCTGGATCAAGCCCCAAAAGAGTGAACGGAAATCCCAGCTACTCAGGCTATAGCCAACCAGCAGCAACGATTCGTTCATGGCATCGCGCACCTTGTTGTAGACGGGGTCGGTAGTGCTGCCAAAGCCTTCCGAGGTGGCGACGAGAAATTGCAAGTGGTCGTCTTCGGTTAGGACCAGCGAGTCGGGCCAGCGACAGGAGCCGTGGAGATGATAGACGAGTGGCTCGCCGGGGCTAGGGCCTTTGTAGGTGGGGTCTTGTAGAACGGATGGGATCGCCCGCAAATCTTTATGCCAGCGACAGATCTCCGTATGGGGTTGCTTACCTTTCTCGCTAAGCGCCGCTTCCAGGTAATGGTGATAGGCTGTGGTGACATAGATGGGAAAGGGCAGGCTGGCCAGCAGCAGAAAAGGGTTGCGGCGGTCGTCCAAGCGCGGAAAACCCAGTTCCTTGGCAAATTCGGGAAACTTTAGATCATCAAATTGTTCGTTTACTTCAATCAGTTTTTTTCCACTGATCAGTCCAGCCGTGGCTTGCTCTTCGGCCAAGTCAAAGAGGCGGTTTTTAAGAAAGTCGACATAGTTCTCTTTGAGCGCCACGGTATCGACAATCTCCTCATCGGTAATGCTTTTGAATTGCGCCACGCGCGCCAGCGATGCCTGCTCCGATGGATAGCTGGCCTGGCTGGCATAGCGTTGCACCAATTTGTCGTGACCACCCAATACCACATCATCGCCCAATCGATCGCTGATGACTGGGGTTACTTTGCCTTTGCGGATGCGGTCAAGTAAAGTGGTTTCCCAATTGCCGGGGGCCGGCTTTGGTTCGTTGCTTCTTGAATTGTCTCTTGGCATGGTCACCTCACTGGGTTGGTTGAATTGCTACCCGAAAGCCACGATACGACACTTTATTGCTAGGGCCAGAAGCATTACGTGCGCTGCTACGCACTTCGTTGGCCTGGTCGTAAAACGACCCACCACGGTAGATGCGTTGTACATCAGGGCGATTGGCCTTGGCCGGTTCATCTTCGCGCCGGTCTATGCGGTAGGGGTAGGGATAATCATTGTTGTGTTCGTCACGTCCCCAGATGGTGTTGCACCACTCCTCAACGTTGCCCAGCATGTCGTAACAAGCGTAGGGGCTGACACCCTCTTCGTAAACATCGACGGCGGTTGTCCCTTTGCCGGCTACATTACAGTGTCCTTCCTGCCAATCATTCCCCCAGGGATAGCGCCGTCCATCGCTGCCGCGCGCCGCCTTTTCCCATTCGGCCTCGCTCGGTAGCCGATAGTGGCGTCCTGTCTCGCGGCGCAACCAGTCGCAATAGGCGCTGGCATCCTCCCAACTGACGCCAACGACCGGATGTTTTTCCTTGCCTTCGGGCGGATCATTGTTGGCCCACCAGCCCAGCTTTTTCGGTGCTTCGCGTCCTTTGGCTTCGGGTGCGCCCGATTTGAGAAACTTGGCATACTCTTGATTGGTGACCGGAACCTTGCCAATACCGTAATCGGGCAAAAACACCTCGTGTTGCGGCTGTTCGTTTTTGGCGTCGTTGTCGCTGCCCATCAGGAAGGGGCCTGCCGGGATAGGGATTGTCTCCGGCTCAAAGGGTTTGCGTTCGATGATTGGCGCGACAATCTTCTGTGGCAGTGCAAGCAGTCGATTATCGGCCGAGCGACTGAACAGCACCGGCGTCCCCCACTCATAGGGGTTGCCCGCCCCCAGCACCGCCTTGCGCGCCTCGGCCAGCGCCGCATCGACCGGGTAGCCATCGGCCAACGCCTGGTAGAATTCCTGCGCCAGCGTGATCGCCGCCGTGTCGCTTACCTCAAACTGCATCGCCACCACGGCAGGGATGCTCTGGCGCACCAGGCTTTGCGCCAGACCGGCAAAGGCATCCTCGCGCCCGCTGCGCGCCCCCTCACAGGCGTTGAGAAAGAGCAGACGCAAGGCAGCATGACCATGCAAATAGACGCCCAGGTCGTTGGCGGTGACCAGGCGGTGCTGACCGTTCTCATCCTCCAACACCAGTCCCCCCGTGTTGGTCGCCGTGTCAAAGTATCCATGACCGATGTAGTGGATCAGATGCACATCTCCCTGGCGCAGACGGCTTTGCAGGGCGGGCAGGGTAGCCGTCGGCAACCGTTCAAGCGTCAGCCCTCCTTGTTCCAGCAAGGGAGCCAGGGCGCGCTGCAACCGTTGCCACTCCTGCTCAACGTTGAGCGGTAGGACATCACGCGGGTTGGAGACGATGCCCAGCAACTTCAAGGCGCCCGTCACGGCCAACGGTTGCGGTGGCTGGTCAAACTCGATGTAGCGCACCAGCACTGTCTGGTCAGAGAGGACCAGAAAGCGGTTGAGTGGCGGGGCATAGAGATACTCCCAGGGTAGGGCAGCCAATTCCGGCGCCGTGTTGTCCAGGCGTAAACGGATACGCAACCCCACTCCCTGGCGGCGCGCTTCATCAAGGTTGCGTAACAACGAGATGCCCACGTTGCCGGCAAAGACAGCGTTATAGAGTCGCTCCCCCAACTGTTGTGGGTCGAGCGCAGCCTGTGCTGGTTCAGACTCCTCCTTTAGGTGCAAGTGGCGGCTAAGCCGTTGGGCGAGCCACGGTACGGCGCGCAGCTCGGCGGTGGCAAAAGGCAGGCTAAACTCGACTGACGCCTCGCCCATCTCTGAACGGATCACACGCGAGCGATAACCAATGCGGCCTACTTCGATTGAAAGGTCGAAATTGAGATAAGTTGGGTTGGGCATCATCTAAATAAGTTGGATTCGGTTCGTTAATTTACTTGAGCAATCAGGTAATGTTTAGTTATGTTTAATGGGACCGTTGGTTGGGGTCATAGATGTTCTCCAAAGCTGATCATACACTACCTACTGGTTTATTTAGGGGTTAGGAAAGAAATCCCGCCTTATCACAGTAAATACAATCCTGTTGAACACTGTTGGGCGATTTTGGAGCAACAGTGGAATGGCGATTTACTCGATTCGGTTGATACCGCTGTCGAGTTTGCTAAAACCATGACCTGAGAAGGAAAGCATACGTCCTTACGTTACTCCGCCTCGGCGACAGGCGCAAAGAGGCGGGCGTATGGGTTGCCATAATGTTGGTACGCGCCCCAACTATGCCGATCATAGGTCAGGTCGGCAATTGCTCGGCGTGCGTTGCGCATGGCACGATAAATCGGCTGCGGCTGGCCTGCTGCATAATA
>JBBRVA010000352.1:0-7988 GCA_038247295.1 Caldilineales bacterium
GATCTTGTTGCTGGGCGCTGTTGCTGCCATCCAGTTCGACTTTTTCTCGTCGGACTCCCCAGTATTGGGGCTGATCAACCAGATTGCCGTCTTTGGTCCGGCGTTAGCCGCATGGGTGGTGATCGCCATCACGCAGGGTCGCGCCGGGGTCGGGCCGTGGCTGCGCAGCCTGGTGCAGTGGCGAGTGGGCATTCAGTGGTATCTCTTTGTCCTCTTTGGAATTCCGCTGATCATGTTGATCGGGGAAAGTGTGATCCACGGCATGCGTCCCTTCCAGGCGCTTGCCCAGCAGTGGCCTATGCTTTTTACGCGCTACTTGCCCTATGTCGTCCTGACGACGTTGGCGACCGGGCTGGCCGAAGAGCCGGGCTGGCGTGGCTTTGCCCGGCCCAGATTCCAGGCGAAGCATGGTCCGCTAGTAGGGATATTCATATCGGGTCTTGTTTGGAGTTTTTGGCATTTGCCCAATCTGCTCTTTCAGCCAGGCGGTTTGTTCATCTTTGGGCTGTGGTTCGTCGCTACGATGGTCAACAGCTTTGTGTTGGCCTGGGTCTACAACAGGACAAACGCCAGTCTTCTGTTCGTGATGTTGCTTCATGCGGCGCAGAATGTCACGAGCGGGCTGGTGGCTAATCTGCTCGGTGCAAGCGATGCGGTCCACAGCCGGCAAGGCTGCCAGCGTTCCCAGGAACGGCTGCGTAACATGAGTAACTTAATTGGCATTTCAACCGTTGGCATCGTCAGCGCTGGGCATGAAACTACATCGATGGCGCTAATGTGGACTTTCTATCTGCTGGCGCAACATCCGCACGTGGAGCAGAAATTGCACGCCGAAGTAGATCGCGTCCTTGGTGGCCGCCTGCCGACAGTGACGGACATTGATCAGCTGACCTACACGCGCATGGTGTTGCAAGAAGTGCTGCGCCTCTATCCGCCGGCCTATATCACCGCGCGCCAGGCTGTGGACGCTGATCAACTGCACGGTCACACTATCCCAGCGGGCGCCAAGCTGATTCTCAACCTATATGGGCTGCAACGCCATGCCGCCTACTGGCCGGAGCCGCAGCGTTTTGATCCAGAACGTTTTGCGCCTGAACAGGAAGCAAACATTCCCAAGTTTGCCTACCTGCCCTTTGGCGCAGGACCACGCAAATGCATCGGTGAGCCGCTGGCAATGATGGAAGCCCAAATGATCCTGGCGGCGATTGTCCAGCGTTATCGGCTGCGCTTGTTGCCGGATCGACCGGTAGAGCCTAGCGCAGCCTTCGTCCTGCGCGCCAAAGCCGGTGTGTGGATGACATTGGACAAGCGGGAAACAGGGAAACGAGTAGACAGATAGATATGAATACAAAACAAAAGACGGCGCAATTGCGCCGTCTTTTGTTTGTATTCAATTTTCCTCATCTCACACCTAACACGCCTGCTCGACAGTGACCGGGCGTTGATGGGTGAGCTGCTTGCGGTTCTGTCCGCCAAGCTGTTGGAACCATGCCACCAGCGACAGTCTATGTTCTCGCGGGAAGCTATTGGCAAGCCGCTCAGCCACGGCTTCGGCCAATCGTTGCTCATATTGGAGCATGGCTAGGGTTTCTAACTGTAAATAGTTCATAGAGTTATCCTCATTTTTAGAAAAATTGGTGTTACGTAAAAACTTGCTGGCTGCTTGCCCTAGTGGGGTAGCAGGGCCCGAATCCGCGTCTGCATGGCCGTGACTAACATCTGATACAAAGTTGGTGCTGCGTGCGCCAGTTCTGGCTGGTTTGCCGACGGTTGGGTCGGGTTGTCATTTTCCTTCTGTAACCGCAACAACCGTCGTATTTCTACCTCGCGCGCAAAGTCGCGATAGCGTTCGTTCTGAATTGCTGCCAGGGTGTCGATATCGATCAACATAAGTTTGTTCTCCTTTTCTAATTCTTACCTGACCCTATTGTACTGGATGCCGCGTCATTAGGTGTCTACCAGCGCGTCTATTGAAACATCTGTTCTCTATCTCTTTTAAGAAAATGGGTAGATTTTTGCAGATTCGATTTGGGTGGACATTATTGGGTGCATTTCACTTTTAGGATAAGCGCCGGGGGCATGGCACTGGCCGGTACCCTTTTCGTTTACCCGATCGCGTCTGGCCAGTGCCGCGCACCCGCGTGGTCGCAACCTCACCCCAATTTTGAAATCTACCCGATATTATTAGGTAGCTTGACATGGGCTAGATGGTGCGCGATACTAGGTATCCTTTGATCAGAAGAGCAAAAAAGAGGCAAACATATAATGCCGGGTCTGAGGTTTGGTAAGTATAGGGTTTTCTTTGTTGAGCACGATCTCAGTGAGCGTCCTCATATTCATGTAGAAAGTGGCGGGAATGCGGCGAAGGATTGGCTTACACCAATCGAGTTGTTTAGCAATCGCCGGTTCCCCACGCATGAACTGACAAAGATCGAACGTGTCTTGAACGAAAACTATGCGACGGTAATGGAGATGTGGGAAAGGGAAGCGAGTAAGCGATGATTAAATTGGCTGTGATTAGAAAACCTGATGACGTATACGATACGCCACTGATTGCGCCGATCTATGTGCCTGAAATCGATGCGGTAGCAGAGCTGGCTTTCGCGTTGCACAGCAAAGGGGAAGCCTATCAGGGGCGGGCATTTGGCTGGGATGCTATCTATTATCCACAGCGAATGGAGCCGCCGATAGAATCAAACTCACCCTTTACGCCAGCGTCTTTTATTTTGGGCGACTCATCGGTGTGGTCGATATCCTTTGATTGGGAGCATGGCAACGACGTTGAACCGTTGATTACGGTGTGTGAGGGTAATCTTGTGGCTGATGCAGAGCTGGCACTGGCGTAACAGTCACGCGACTTCGGCGTGAACTCAATCGAACGCAGTCAACACGAGTCTGCTTAATCAAAAGCCCTAATCCACTTGGATCAGGGGCTTTTTTATCTTGTTGTAATTCTATATAGCTAAAGCTCAAACAAACAACTCCAAGACCAGCGACTCGCTGCGCAACGGTGACACCAAAATTGCATCCGCGCCCCGCTTCAGATCGACGCATTCACCACTGGGGACGATAAAGTCATGGCCGCCGTGAGAAATGTAGGCTGTCCCCTGCTGTGTCCGCACGTGTCGGTAAGAGGCTGGCACGCGATAGAGTTCGTTCGCATAGAGGAAAATCCGTTGCGCCAACCGCCCCCCTTGCTCCTGGCAACTGTGTTGAGCGCTGCTGGCAGCGACAAGTGCTAGCTGAGTATCCATAGAAACTCTCCTTTTGCCCCCTGGTTTGGGGAAGACCTGCGATCTGGGCTACAATCTAATCAGTAATTGTCATAAAATAAGTTGGGGATTGGGGATTGAGTATTGGAGATTAGAGATTGCTGTAAGAGGAATCTCCACTCTCTAATCTCCAATCCCCATCTATCCCCAACTTATTCTCAGACAGCTACTACAGTCTACTACCCTTGCGTCATTCAGTTGTCTATGCCAGTGTCCATCACGGTGTTAATCACAGCGTTAATAATATCTTTTTGTGATCTCTTATGCTGGAAATTCGTCTTCTCGGTCAATTTGCGGTCCAACTGGATGGCACCGCGGTCGAAATAGCCGCGCGGCCCGCCCAGTCGTTGCTGGCCTATCTGGTGCTGAACCCGGTGGCGCATCGCCGCGAACGGCTGGCTGGTTTGCTCTGGCCCGATTCGAGTGAAGCCAACGCCCGCCGCAATCTGCGCCAGGCGCTGTGGCAGATTCGGCGCGCCCTAGGCGCCCAGGCCGACGCGCTGTTGCTGGTCGATGAGATGACGCTGGCCTTTAATACCCACAGCGATTATTGGTTGGATGCTGAACAGATCGCCCATCCATTGCAAGAGGCGGCCACGGCCGACGATCTGATGCGGATCGTGGTGCTCTATGCGGGGGAACTGCTGCCCGGCTTCTACGATGAGTGGGTGCTGCTCGAGCGCGATCGGCTCCAGGCGCAATTTGAACGTAAATTAAATTTGCTGCTAGAGCGGTTGGTGGAAGCCCGCCGTTGGACAGAGGTGCTGCACTGGGGCGAACGTTGGATTGCGCTCGGTTATACACCAGAGCCAGCCTATCGCGCCTTGATGATCGCACACGCCGGCCTGGGTGACCGTTCGAGCGTGGCCGATGTCTATCGCCGTTGTGTTGAAGCACTTGAGCGCGACCTGGGCGTCGAACCTTCTGCGCAGACACGCACCCTGTACGAACGGCTGCGCACGGAAGAAGCCGATCTACCACCAGTGCCAGCACGTCCGACCCCAGACATCCCAACCAACAACCTGCCCGTGCAGCTAACCAGTTTTATTGGGCGCGAAAAAGAGATTGCCGAAATCCGCCGGCTGCTGATCTCTGCCAATGGCGAGCGCACCGGCGAAGGGACGCATTTACTTACGCTCACCGGGCCAGGCGGCACTGGCAAAACCAGGTTGGCGTTGCAGGCGGCGGCACAGTTGCAAGACGCTTTTCCCGACGGCATCTGGCTGGTTGAGCTGGCTTTACTCTCCGATCCGGCGCTGGTGCCGCAGACGCTCGCCGCGCTACTTGGTGTGCGTGAAGAGCCAAACTATCCGCTCACCCGCGCGTTGACCGCCTATTTGCGCACCAAAACCCTGCTCCTGATCTTCGACAATTGTGAGCACATTGTGGAAACTTGTGCGCAATTGAGCGAAACGCTGTTGCGTGCTTGTGCTAATCTCCGGATTATGGTCACCAGCCGCGAAACGCTGGGCGTGCAGGGTGAACGCGTCTTGCGTGTGCCTTCGCTGCAATTGCCGGATGTGCAGGCGCCCCCTCCCCTACACGACCTGGCTCAGTATGAGGCGATCCGCCTCTTTGTCGACCGGGCTGCCACCGTCAAGCCGACATTCACCCTGAACGCGGCCAATGCCGGCTCCGTCACCCAGATCTGCCAGCAATTAGACGGTGTGCCGCTGGCAATTGAACTGGCCGCCGCGCGGGTGCGGGCGATGACACCCGAGCAAATTGCGGCCCGTCTAGATGATCGCTTCCGCCTGCTCACCGGTGGCAGCCGCACCGCGTTGCCGCGTCAGCAAACCTTGCGCGCCATGATCGACTGGAGCTGGGATCTGCTCAGCGAAGCCGAATGCACCCTGTTGCGCCGGTTGGCCGTCTTTCTGGGCGGCTGGACGTTGGAAGCCGCCGAGGCCGTATGTGGTAATTTACAGGACGCGACAGCGGACAATGGCGTAAATCCTAAACCTGAAATCGTAAAATCAGAAGACGTGTTGGAACTGATCACCCATCTGGTCGAAAAGTCGCTGGTAGTGGTGGAAGAACAAGCGGATGCCGCGCGCTACTATCTGCTGGAGACAATCCGCCAGTATGCGCGCGAGAAGCTGCTCGAAGCGGGTGAATCCGAACTGGTGCGTGCTCAACACCTATCTTTCTTTCTCAAACTGGCCGAAGAGGCCGAACCCAATCTGCGCGCCGCTGCGCAAATAATCTGGCTACCCCGGCTCGACCTCGAACACGACAATTTGCGCGCCGCGTTGCAGTGGGCAAAGGGCAGCGACGCCCTAGAATCAGGACTGCGTTTGGCCGCCAGTCTAGCCCGCTTTTGGTACTTACGCGGCTTTTGGAAAGAAGGCCGGGAATGGCTGCGCGGGCTGTTGGCGCAGCCATTCCCGGCGACTCCCTTGCCAGAAGCGCTGGTACGCGCGCAGGCGCGGGCCTTAGCCGGCGCTGGCTGGCTGGCCGATGCGGATGGCAGTGAAATCCCGCTCTACGCCGAGAGCCTGGCGCTCTGCCGCCAGGTGGGAGACCGTTGGGGCGAGGCCTATGCGTTGCGCGGGCTGGTCGTTATCACTTCGAATGTAACCGATCTGGTGCCCGCCGAGGCACATTTGCAGGCCAGTCTTCAGATTTTCCGAGCCTTACAGGATGATTGGGGCATTGGCCTGGTCTACTTTAGTCTCGGCTGGATCGCGATGAGCCGTGACAAGATCGACGCGGCCGCGCAGCACTGGGAAGAGGCAATGCGGCGCTTTCGTCAATGTGGTGATCGGTGGGGCATCTCAGTTGCGCTCGGTGCCTTTGGCTACATTGCACGCCTGCGTGGTCAGTACCCCCAAGCCGCTGACTTGATCCATGAAAGTATGGCGCTCTTTCGCGAATTGGGCGACAAAGCCGGGGTTTCTTACTCGCTCATTCGGTTGGCCAATCTGGCTTGGCGGCGGGGCGACTATACCGAAGCAATGGCCTTGCTGCAAGAGAGCTTGGATATTCAACGCGAGCGTAACAATCAGGAGGGCATTATTGCCGCCTTGCAGAGCCAGGCTTTAGTCGCTTGCTTGCAGGGCAAGTTTGCCCAGGCGACGACTTTACTGAGCGAAAGTGCGCACTTGGCGCAAGCGCGGGAGATTGCCACTGAAATCGGCGACAACCTGAGTTTTCAGGCGTTGGTCTTTTATTCCAGCAATGAACTTGACCAAGCGCAGGCATTTTTTGAACAGAGCCTGGCCATTTTTCAACCAGAAAACGAAACCGAAGGTCTCGCCTTTAGCTGCTATGGTCTGGGGTTGGTGGCGCTGAAGCAGGGTCATTATCAATTAGCTGCGACGCATTTGCACGAGAGTCTGCGCCTTTGGCAACTGCGCGGCCACAAGCATCACATCGCCGCTGCGCTGAGCAACTTGGGCCGGCTAGCACTGGCCCAAGACGACGGAGAAGGCGCCGCCGTCCACTTCCGCGCTAGCCTAGCGCTCTACAAAGTAATGGTGGATAAACATGGCGCTGCCGCGGCGCTGGAAGGGGTCGCCAATTGCATTCAACCGGCAGCCGTCGCGGCGCGTTTATTTGGCGCCGCCCACGCCTTGCGCCAGGCCATTGGTGCACCCGTGCCACCGGTCGATCAAAATGAATATGAGCAGTGGCTCAATCGCATGCGCGCGACCCTTGGCGCACCGGAGTTTGATGTGTACTGGGCGGAAGGTAGTGTGCTCACCTACGAACAGGCGATTACACTTGCCCTCGCCCAGTGCCATAATTGAATCCTACTCCTCTCCGTTCTCCTCATCTTCGAGGAATACTTTGAGGCGTAGCAGGCGCTCATCCCATTTGTCACCGATCGCCTTGATGAACTCGTCCAGTTCGCGCAGCGGTTCTGGCGTCAGGGCGTAGCGCTTTTCCCTGCCTTTTTGATGCATGGCGACCAGGCCCGCAGCTTCCAGGATATGCAGATGCTTGAGAATCCCCTGCCGTGTAATTGGATATTCGTGGGCAAGCTGGGTTGCCGTCTTGGGGCTGTTTTCGGCTAAGTTCAGCAGCAGGCTCCGGCGTAGCGGATCGGCCAAGGCTGCAAAAATAGGCGCGTCTTTCACAACATGCACCTCCTACGCGTGAGATAGTGAAACAGTAGGACAGTAAGTCAGTGAGTACTCACTGACTTACTGTCCTACTGACTTATTGTTCTAAAATCCATATGGGTACGGCAGGCTCGTGTCCAAAAGATAGGCTTGTAAGTTCTCCATCATCATACCAAAGCCGAAAGCATTCTGCTCCATATTATTCCAGCGATTCGCTTCTGGTTCCAATTCATAGCCAGCTTGGGTAATCGTCAACCGTGTGCCACCATTTTCTTCCACCAATGTCCAGGTTGTGATATGGGCGATTTGTGGCGGTTCTGGTAAAGAGCGCGTCACAAACTGAGAGGGAGGATCGACGACATCGATCACCTGGACATACATCTCGGCGCCCGTTTCGGTATCCGGAACGTAGAGCCGGCCCCCAACTTCGAGCGCAGACATACCCCAGGGAGTTGCCGGCGAAAACCATTTTTGGATTTGCTGTGGATCAGTAATCGCTTTCCAAACCCGTTCGCGCGACTTGGCGAGCCAAATGCTGCGTTCGACAGCAAATTTTTCCTTGGCCTCTCTGCGGTAGCCAAACAGAGCCGCCACATACCCTTGCGGAAAAGGCAACGCTTGGCCATCAATGAAGGCCTTCAAGTTTTGC
>JBBRVA010000353.1:0-7980 GCA_038247295.1 Caldilineales bacterium
CCCTCACTGCCATTACGTTAAGGAATTTCGTAGGTGCGGTTACAAACCGCACCTACGACTTGCCACGTTTCTTACCTTAATGGCAGTGAGGGTTAGGGTGGGGTGCCTTTACCGCTATTCATCCATTTAGATCAACATATTAATAGAAAGCTCAAACGCCACAATCGGGACACGGGCGCCCCAGTTCGTCAGCACCTGGGGTGAAAGCTCGCCCAGGAAGCCCAATTTTAACGGTTCGGCCGGCGCATCCCGCGCCTGGCCTTCATCCAGCACGACTAACGCCGCGCGCCCTGGGATAAACGAGGGATGCGCCCACGGCTCGATCCTGAATGGCACCGCCAGGCTGGTTAAAAGTGCATAAAGCACCGACTGCGCACTATCAAACGAAGCATCTTCTTCGGCAATAATGCCGGCCAGGCGCGCTTCGGTGCGCGACCCCAGGTTCTGGGTTAGATCATAGACGGCAACCTCACCAACTTCAAAAACGCGGTGGGGATAGAGCGCGCCAACCGAATGCGCTTCTATTTCCAGCAGAGAAGGTAGGATCCAGTCGCGCAAATGTGCATAGTTGCGATTCATCACATTGGCGATGGCAACGGTCTGCCCGCCATGAAAAGGCTCGGTCTGCTCATTCACGCCACTTCCCAGGTCCATGCGCTGCCGCAAGTTTTCGAGATTGGTCAGGATGTTGCAGATCGCCTCTTCAAAGCCAAAGCCGATCATCAGGTCGCGCACCAAGTCTTCGCGTTCGGTCAATAAATTTAGTTTACCCACCGTGAAGTCGGCCGGCATGTTAGGTGTGAAAGTGGCGTAGCCGCGACTGATGGCGTAATCCTCGATCACATCGACTGCGTGCAGGTAATCCTGACGGTAGCTGGGAATCGTTGCGGTGATCTGCTCGTCTGTAGCACTTGCGCTAACACCATAGGCCGTCAGTTTATCAACGATATCCGCGGTGCTGATCTGCTCACCCAGTAAACGCTCAAATTCTGTCACAGGTACCTGTTGCGTCAAGGGCAGCGCATGGGGCGCCGTCACCGCTCGACCATGCGGCGTATCATACGGGTAATGCGTTGTGACCGGGGTAATCGTCCAACCACGATCGGCCAGATTGGTTGCCAGAATATTAATTGCCAGCAAGCAATGGTCAAGCTCCGTACCCGTCACCTCGACAAAGAGTGCCGACATGCCAGGCGTCACCCGTCCCAGATCGGCACTGTTGATGATCGGCGGCAGGGAGAGCACTTGCCCAGTTGCATCAGTTAGGACGGGTACAAATTCCCAGTCTTCGAGAATCCAACTGTACTCACGCCCGGTCGGATGACGATCCAAGATTTCCGCTGGGGTCATGGCGACCCCGGTTGGCCACGCCGGATCGAGGGGCGGAGCCAGCGGCTCAAAGCGAACCTCATCACGCCCAATCGCGCGGTACTGGATAGGCCAGGTAAGTTGCTCGCCGTTATACAACCCAATCGAAACCGTCTTACGGCGACGGCCAAAGTTAAACGTGAGTGTTTCTTGCGCTTCGATGAAGGCGCGCAACGCGTCTTCGTCCACAAGACCGCCTTGAGCCAAAAAACCGGCGACAAAGGGTCGGTACATCTGGAGCCGTGGATCGACTTCGATTGTCGTCAGGCTTGGATCGCGGGTAAAGAATGTATAGGCTGAACCCTGACCGCACGCATGATCGCGCAATTGGCGGGCAATCCCTTCTACGCACCAGAGATCGGGCCGGTTGGTGTCCTTAAGCTCAATCCGCAGCGCGTAGTTCTCATCGTCAGCCACCCAGCTGCCATCCGCCGTGCGTAAATCGCGGCCATCCAGCGTGCGACGGTTGAGTTCCCCTTTGACCAGCGCCAGGCGATCCTCCAACAACGCCAGGCTAAAGCTGCGGCCCAGGCCGGCTAGTTGATAGAGATCTTCTCTTTGTACGGTAATCGTTGGCATGGCGTGCTCCTTGATGCAGAGACTTTAGATGAGAAATGGTAAACAGGGAAATAAGTAGACAGAAGTATTTCCTTATCTACCTGTTTACCTATTTCCCTATCTACTTACTTCCTGTCTACCATTTACTCAGAAACTCCGATTATCAGCCAGACCATTAGGCAGGTTATTGGTAAAGAGATGACGAATGTCATTCTTGCCTAGCGCCACCATTGCCATACGGTCGAGGCCCAGCCCCCAGGCGATGACGGGGACATCAATGCCCAGCGGCTTGGTCACCTCTGGTCGAAAGATACCCGCGCCGCCCAGTTCGATCCAGCCCAACGTTGGGTGCAGCATGCTCACTTCGACCGAGGGTTCAGTGTATGGGTAATAACCGGGAGTCGCTTTGACTTCCTTGGCTTGGGCCATTTCAAGCGCGAACAGTGAGAGCATACCGAGCAGATGACGCAAGGTGATCTGTTCACCCAGCACAATGCCTTCGATCTGAAAAAAATCCGGTGCATGGGTCGCATCGACGGCATCATAACGAAAGCAGCGCGCCATCGAGAAGTATTTGCCCGGAATCTTGGGTGGAGCGGTCAATGTGCGCGCCGAGAGTGCAGTACCCTGGCTGCGCAATACCAGCCGTCGGGCGCGATCCCGGTCAAAAATGTAACCCCAGCCTTTGCTAGCGTAATCAGGTGCACCTTCATGCACCGCGGCCACATTGGAAAGATATGGTTCGGCCACTTCCTGCGCATGCGTGGGATCCGCAACGAAGTAAGCATCGTGGATCTCGCGCGCCGGGTGGAACTGGGGCATAAACAAAGCGTCCATGTTCCAAAATTCATTTTCGACCAGTGAACCGCGCATCTCTTCGAAGCCCAAACCCAGCAAGGTTTGTTTGGTCTGGTCGAGAAAACGGCGGTACGGGTTGCGATACCCCGCCACCAAGCGCGGCGGCAAGCCAATGTTATAGCGCCGGAAGCGACGCCCTTGCCAACTGCCATCCATCAGCATCGCTGGCGTCAAGCGACTGAGCTCATCTTTTACCAATTCGGCCTGAGGGCGCAGCGCGAAGCCTGTTGCTGTCAGTTGATAGCTGCGTGTTTTTGTCTCCCTGCGCTTGAACAGATCACGCAGGCGCTTATCTACCAGCCAGATTTGTTCCTCAGGCGAGAGTTCATTGATCGCCACTTCACCGGCGCCGACTTTTTCCACAAACTGCTGTTGGGCAAGGAACACTTGTAGATCAGCCTTTGCAGTCGGGCGCACCATTTCCCCTGCGATTTGCACGAGCCCAAGCCGCTTGAGTGCCCCAAAGGCTGCACCTGCTTCGGCCGGTTCTAAATCGTCACGCGTCTGCAACTCGCGCAGCGGCAGCGCATTTTTTTCGACCAGGCTGGCCCACAGCCGTAGTTCGGGTAGTTGCTTGGCCGCGCGATCTTGCCCCAAATCAGTCAGCGCAATATAGGTATCAATCTGTTCAGTCGTTTGTGCCAAAGCGCCACGCAGTTTGAGCCGCTCTACCGCCGAGCGCGCCTGCGCAACTTCGAGCCCAGCGCGCTCGGCAATCTGTTCGAGTGTCAACTCTTCTTGTTCACCGGTGAAGGCAAGCAACGCGGCAGCTTCGTGCGGACTGAGCACCTGTTCAGTTTGCATAGAATTCTCCTCATTATTTGTCAACGCTCATCGGCCGAAAGTGGGCGAACACAATATTTTGCCAACGCACAAAACATCGGTTTCTCCACTTTTCACCGATGAGTGTTTGCAAATACTGCTGTCACCGCCCGGCGCATCACGTCAACTGGGGCGGCGCGGCCGGTCCAAATTTCGAACGCAATCGCCCCTTGCCAGATCAGCATCCCTAGCCCGCCGATCGCCGGTGCGCCGTCGGCGGTCGCCTTCTGCAACAAGCGCGTTTGGGGCGGATTGTAGATCAGATCGTAGACCACTTGGCTTGGACGGAAGGCGACATCAGTGGCCCAGGGCAAACCATCCACATGAGGGGTCATACCGAGCGAAGTAGAGTTTACGACGAGATCCGCAGCGGCTGACAATGCAGCGAGCGGGCCAGGAAAGTCGGCGGCCAGAATTAGGCAAGCCGGGAAAAGTGTTTGCATCTCTGCGGCCAGGCTGTTCGCCTTATCCAGCGTTCGATTACAAATGGTGATCGCACGGCTGCCCGCCGCAGCTAGACCGTAAACCACGGCGCGGGCCGATCCACCCGCCCCCAGCACCAGCACCCGTTGCCCGGCTGGATCAACCCCGTGGTCGCGCAGATCGGCCACAAAGCCAGGCGCGTCGGTGTTGTCGCCCAGCAGCGTGCCGTCAGCTTCAACCCGGATCGTATTGACCGCACCAATCGCCTGCGCGGCTGGCGTCAACCGGTCCAGATAAGGCATCACGGCCTGTTTGTGCGGCACGGTAACGTTAGCCCCACGCAGACCAAGCGCCCGCAGCCCACACACAGCTTCACCAACGCGGTTGGACGGTTCCAGCGCGACAGGCAGTGGCACATAGCACCAATCCAATCCTAGCGCAGCGAACGCGGCATTGTGCATTGGTGGGCTTACACTATGGCCGACCGGCCAGCCGATCAGGCCGACAAGGGTAGTTTTGCCAGAAATTGTTGCCATAGATGGTTGATCCCGCGTTTATGAGTGGTAAGGAGTCAATATCATTAAGTAGGTGCAGTTTTTAGCCGCACGCTGGTAGTCTAACCGAGAGTGTGCGGTTAAAAACCGCACCTACTAACGACTTTTTAGTCTTCTACCTTTAACTTTGCACCTAATGCTTGCAAGGTGATCTCAAAACCAGGGAAGCTGTCGGCGGTTACTTCCGAACCGTAGACCGTCGTTGTTCCTCTGGCCACAAGCCCGGCCACCGTCATCGCCATTGCCAGACGGTGATCGCCCTGGCTTTCGACTGGTGCGCCCACCAACTGGGTGGGGCCATCGATGATAAAGCCATCTTCAGTCGGTTCGATACGGGCGCCCATCTTGCGTAATTCCGTAACGGTGGAAACGATACGGTCAGTCTCTTTGACCCGTAACTCGCGCGCATCTTTCACAATCGTGCGCCCTTTGGCCTGCGTCGCGGCCACGGCCAGCACCATCAACTCGTCGATCATCGTCACAATCTGCTGCCCGGCGAAGGTCGCGCCGCGCAACTCGCCAAAACGCACATCCAGGTCCGCCACCGGCTCGCCAGCCTGATCGCGCGGGTTGAGCAGTTGAATATTAGCGCCCATTTCCAGCAATGCGTCGATGATGCCGGTGCGTGTCGGGTTGACGCCCACGCCGGCGATCAGCAGACGGCTGTCCGGCACAATCGCACCGGCGACGAGGGGAAATGCCGCCGACGAAATATCACCGGGGACAATGATATCCAATGCCTTCAGTGGTTCGCTGGGTCGTTCACTGTGGACGGTGTTGCCAAAGGCCGTAATCGGCGCGCCCATCGCCCCTAACATGCGTTCGGTGTGGTCACGGGCCGGGCCAGGTTCGCGCACGATCGTCAAGCCTTGTGCATAGAGGCCAGCGAGGAGCACGCAACTTTTGACCTGAGCGCTCGCCACAGGCATATCATAATCTACGCCGCGCAGACGCGCGGGCCGGATGCCAATCGGTGCGTAGTTGCCGTTTTGACGCCCCATAATATCAGCGCCCATGCCGCGCAACGGATTGACGATGCGCCCCATCGGGCGGCGGCGAATTTGGGCCGTGCCGTTGAGGAAGCTGGCAAATTTTTGCCCGGCCAGCAAGCCCGTGAGCAGACGAATCGTCGTGCCCGAGTTGGCACAGTCGAGCACTGTATTCGGCTCTTGCAGGCCGTCGATACCGCGGCCATGCACGACCAATTCAGTCGGCGTCAGCACCTCGATCTCAACGCCCAGGTCGCGCATCACCTGGACGGTGGCGCGACAGTCATGGCCGTCGAGAAAGTTGCGCACGGTGCTCTTACCCTCGGCAATCCCACCAAACATGATGGCGCGATGGCTGATCGATTTATCACCAGGCACACTACACTGGCCGGTGAGGGAAGTACCGCTGGTTATGGTTATGTGGGTCATAGAATACTCCAGAATAAGTAATAAGTAACAAGTAATTTCTAATTGTTAATTTTATCGGTCGCCTGGCTGGTCTTGATGCTGGCACTGATGATTTTGCAGAGTTCATTACACTCGGTTGTTAAACTTTGTAGTTTTTCTTCCGTTAGCATTATGCTCCCAACAATAATTCGCAACCAAACGTGCGCCTCATTTAATTCTTTGAGACAAATCTTTAACTTATGGACAAAGTCACGTTTACTTTCGGCACGCCGAGCTTCGGCATAATTGGCAGCTGGTGAAGTGCCACTGCGTAACAGTTGATCGCCAATATGTCTGCCGGCTTGCGTCTTTGGCAAATTTCCACTAACATTTACAACCCGCACCGCAAAAGCTATCATACGTTCCTCAAGATCGTCCCCACGCGCCACATCGTCTCCTTGGTCTTATCGTACCGCCCCAAATTACAAATTACCCATTACCTGTTACTTATTACTTATTTCCTCGGCTTCCAGCCTGCCCGCGCCCGCTGCGAAACGGCCAACTTCGCCCGCAATTCCGCCTCATTACCATCGGCTAGCAGATCGCGCAGCGAGCCAACATGTTGCGTAAAGACATCTAGCTGTGCTAAGACAGCTTCCCGATTCGTCAACAAAATATCGATAAACATGCGTGTGTCACTGGCGGCCACGCGACTTGTGTCACGGAAACCACCGGCGGCCAGTTGCCAGACCATCTCATCTTCGAGGCCGGTTTGCGCCACGGCATGCACCAACGCGCTAGCGATCAGAAAAGGCAGATGGCTGATGGCGGCGACAAGCCGATCATGGCGGGCGGGCGCCAGCACAACCGGCCGGGCGCCGACGGCTTCGGCCAGTTCAGTAGCCAGGCAAAGCGCATCGGAACCCGTACGCGCCAGCGGTGAAAGCACCCAGGGGGCGTTGATATAGAGACCACTTTCGGCGGAACCAAAGCCGGCCGTCTCTTTGCCACACATGGGATGGCCACCCACTGGCTGAATACCAGGCGGTAACGCCTCCATCGCCGCGCAGACTTCGGCCTTGGTACTGCCCATGTCCATGACCAGCGCGCCCGGCCAGAGGCGCGGACCAATCTCGGTTAGCACGTCGACAATTGTACGCACAGGGGTAGACAAGATCACAATATCAGCGCCGAGTACGCCGGTGTGCAGGTCATTGGTTGCCAGATCGACCGCGCCGGCAAAAAAGGCTTCGAGCACGGTGTCGGTGCGGCGCGCCACCCCGCGCACTTCCTGGCAGAGCTTGCCCTGCGTCAAATCCATGCACAGGCTGGCGCCCATCAAGCCCAGGCCAACAACGGCAACGCGACAGTCGGAAAGATGTTTGGTCATATGTTCATTTACGATTTTTGATTTACGATTTACGAAATGACTTGTCTACGAAATAGCCTCGTAAATCAAAAATCGTAAATCGTAAATTCCTAAATCTCGCGTCCTACCGCCGCCGCAACTGGTTTCAATTCGTTCATCAACTTCGCGAACTTCTCTGGCGTCAGGCTTTGGGCGCCATCGCTCCAGGCACGCTTGGGATCAGGATGAACCTCGATCATCAGCGCATCGGTGCCGGCCGCCACGGCCGCCTTGGCGATTGGACCGACCAGGTTCCACATGCCCGTGCCGTGCGCCGGATCAGAGACGACCGGCAAGTGGCTCAGTTCCTTGAGCAGCGGGATGGCGTTGATGTCGAAGGTGTTGCGCGTCGCCGTTTCGTAGGTGCGAATGCCACGTTCGCAGAGCATCACCTGCATGTTGCCACCGCTGAGGATGTACTCGGCGCTCATCAGCAATTCTTCGATCTTGCCGCTGATCCCACGCTTCAAAAAGACGGGTTTGCGCACCTTGCCCAGCGCCTTGAGCAACGAGTAATTCTGTGTGTTGCGCGCCCCCACCTGGAAGATATCGGTATATTCGCCGACCAGTTCAATATCATCGGTGCTCATCACTTCGGTAATGATTGGTAAAC
>JBBRVA010000354.1:0-7963 GCA_038247295.1 Caldilineales bacterium
ATCAATTGTCGCTTCGTCTTCCTTGGTGCGCGGTAGAGCTGCTGCCACCATGTCTACCTCAGCCGCTGCCAACTTTTGGATGCGATTAGCCGGTGTGACGGGCACCAACTGTACGCTAAGGCCCCATTCTGCTGCCAACGCTTGGACAATATCCACATCAAAACCAATAATTTGGCCATTCTGATCTTGCTGTCCGAAGGGCGGGATATCAGTAGCTACACCAACCAGCAAGGTGTTGTTTCGTTCGCGAATGCGCTTGATAATTGATTCTGAAGCTGACGTGATGCGAGGAGACGCGACTTGGTCGCGGTAGGGCAAAAGTAAATAGTCGGCATCACCGGGCACGATTTCCATCGCAAATTCGGGTGAATTCGGACCAAACCACTGGGTATATAATTGGTCGTAGGCCCCATCTACCTTCATCTCTTGCAAGGTGACATTTACCAGCTCACGAAAAGCCGAATCATTCTGGGGTAAACCCAAGCTCAACGGTTGTGAGGCAAGCGGTGGACCCACGTAGGTCTGGCTAAAATCGATCTGGGCGGCCCAATCGCGTTGTTGCACCAAGGCTGCGGCCACTAAATCCACCTGACCATTTGCTAATTGACCGATCAGCTTGGTCGGATCGTCTGCGACAAAATCGACTGCCTCCGCATTGCCCAACCAGCGTCGTGCAAACTCGCGGGCGACATCCAGATCAAAGCCTTTACGTTGCCCACTGCTGTCTTCCTCACTAAATATTGGAAAATTTTGATGAACGCCCACAACAAGCCGTCCGCGCTTTAAGATGGTCTCGATTTGTGACGCATTGGCTGTGATGGGCGTGTTTGGTAATTTATCGAATGTATAAGGCCATTGGCCAGGAGAAAATTCAACTGCATAAGGTTCATCGGTGGGAAACCAGCGTTTGTAGAGTGTGTCGTAGCTGCCATCGGACTTCATATCTTGGAGCGTAAAATTGACCATGTCACGCAGTAGCGAGTCTCCCTGCGGAAGGCCAATGCTAAATGGCTCCTGGGTAAACCGTTCGGCCATGACGCGTAGCCCAGGGTTGTCCTGTGCGAATTGAATTAGCGTGACACTATCAGCCGTCAATGCGTCGACCTGATTATTTTTTAACGCAGCAAGCGCTGAGGGATAATCGGGAAAGGGCTGAATAATCAGGGCAATGCCGCGCCGGCTGGCTTCATTTTGCAGAATATTGATCGTATTTGCACCCTGAATGGCAGCTACCGTTTTGTTCTGTAGATCAGAAAAACTAAGCGCAGTTGTGCCATCACGCACGAGCAGACTTTGCCCATCAACAAAATAGGTCTGGCTAAAATCGATCAGGGCATCGCGCTCGCGCTTGTACGTCATAGCTGCCAGTAGCAAGTCTACCTCGCCGGATGCCAGGCGCGGCACACGGTCGGCCGGTGAAACTAAAACCAACTCCAGCGCGTCTGGATTGCCCAGCCAGCGCCGCGCAAACTCTTGGGCTAGGTCGATATCGAAACCGACTGTTTTCCCGCTTGGCTCCGTAAAGCCAAAAGGTCGAGCATCTTGGCGAACACCAACCCGCAATTTTCCACGCTGCTTGATCTGAGCGGCGGTCGATCCTTTGTTGCGATTATCGGCGTTCGGATCCGACTGTTGCGGTCGCAATATGTAATAATCGAGTACCCATGTGGATACGGCGAGCAGCAAAAGAACTGCCATTACAGGGATAAAGAACTTTGGTCGTGCGAGAAAGGCCATGGGTGCTGATCCTGCTTGTAAGGTAGGGTAACTGCTTGAGAATAATGTGGCACTGCACCAAAAATCACAAATGCTAGCATAAAAATGAACCAAGCATTTGTAGTAATTTCAATAACTTCACGACAAGCCAACTTTAATTGCCTGGCCGACTAGGCTTAGAAAATTTGGATCGATTAAATATAGATGGAGATTTCTACCAGTATAGATCATTCGTGGCCAGTTACAATTTCAATTTGCTTACAATTTATTTTATTGGCCTATTGAATGGTGATTTTTATATCGCAAAAGCATCTTTTTAACAAATTACCCTGCTTTTGCATATAAAATATGCGGAAAACAAATAATTATACGAAAATTATGGGCTGGTGCAGGCTCTCATGCTGTTATTGCATCCATTACTGGTTATTGTGTAAGCGAATTGAAATATTTGGGTTACCGATAACTCATTTATAATAGGCATTGGATTCGTTATAAATGAATTTATCCAGATCGCCCGAAGCTTTTTGATCGCTTTGGGAACTGCTGATCTGTGCCGATAATTGTTTTTGCTATCAGCATCTCGGTGCTGCTTTGATGCAAGGTGTCTGAATCGTGGCTTTACAACATTATACAGGTAGATAGAAGGATATTGTATAAATATTGTAAGGGTAGATTATAATAAGTCCTTATTCCAAAGCCTAGAACCAAATACGCAAGCCAAGGACATGTTCTTACGTCATGAATTTAGATGAAATCAGAAGCAAGTCTATTATTTCAGGTTGGTTTAGTGATAGGCGCAAACCAACCCTGATATCGAACATATTTGGCATTATTTTAATTACCTGTTTTCTTTTAGGCTGTAGTCAAAGTAGTGAGATCGATCCTTCACCCACACCAATAGCAACGATTGTCCCGACACCACTGCCTTTGCCAACCTTTAACGTCGCCGTGATCGATGTGATGATCCATGATTCCTACTATGGGGAGACCGATACCAATCTGACAAACCCGCCCGTTTGGACTGTGCCAGCCAATGCCGATGTGATTCTAAATCTCGAAAACCAGGGCAATCTTAAGCATAACTGGGCCATCGTTAAAAAAGATGCAAAGATTCCAGTTCCGTACCAAGAAGCCCAAGTGGGTGATATTTTGTTGTATGGGATTGGGATGGTCTACAAAGACAGCAAAACAACTGTAACCTTTAGCGCGCCGGAAGCAGGTGAATATACTGTTATCTGCACTGTATCTGGTCATTATCCAACGATGCAAGGCCGGTTGGTTGTAAAATAGAAGGCTCATATGCGTCGTACGCCATTGTTTTATACAATCTTACTCATAGAACTGATTGTCGGCGTGATCTTGGTCTACAATTTCACCTATTTGACGAATTTATTAAGCCGGCGATCAGACGCGCCATCTGTAACTACCGTGGCAGCGCCAGAGAACACGGCGCCGTCACCTGTAGAATTGCCCCCAATTACCGTGGCCGAGGTCATTTCTGTACCCATTGCAGATGTACCCGCTCCCGTCGAACTATCACCAACGGTGCTGAGTGTCTTTTCTGTCCTGCCCGATCAAGCAATCCCAGAAGAGTATCAAACCACTGAGACATTGGTTAACCTGGGGCGCATGCTTTTCTACGATCCCAGGCTGTCGGCTACCCAGGATATGAGTTGCAATACCTGTCATGCCTTAGACGAATTTGGTGTTGACGGGCTGGTGATCTCTGCTGGCCATGATGGCAGACCCGTGCAGCGTAATTCACCTACTGTTTACAATGCGGCCTTTCATATGGCGCAATTTTGGGATGGCCGAGCCTCAACCGTAGAAGAACAAGCCATTATGCCCATTCTTTCCAAAGGGGAGATGGGCATTAATGATTCTGCGGCCTTGGAAAAGGTGCTGCGTTCAATTCCCGGCTACGCGCCGTTGTTTGCATCTGCCTTTCCCAGTGACACCAATCCAATTACGCATCAAAATGTGGGGATAGCGATTGGCGCCTTTGAACGCCGACTTAGCACCCCAGCGCGCTTTGATGCATTTTTGGCCGGTGATAATGCCCAACTCGATGCCGATGAGCAACGCGGCTTGATCACGTTTATCAACCTTGGCTGCACCCAATGTCACATGGGCGTAACGGTAGGGGGACTACTCTATAAAAAGCTGGGCGAGATCGAACCCTACGCAACCAAAGATCTAGGTCGCTTCGCGATCACAGGTCTCGATGAAGACAAGTATGTCTTTAAGGTGCCTAGTTTACGCAACATCGCTAAAACTGGCCCCTATTTACACGACGGATCGATCGAAACATTGGAGGAGATGGTTAGAATTATGGCCCGGCATCAATTGGGCAAGCAGGTGACAGATAGTGAGGTAGCAGATGTAGTAAGTTTTCTCAATGCCTTAACCGGCGAAATTCCTACTGCCTATATCGTCCCTCCGCAGTTGCCGGCAAGTGGACCTGATACCCCGCGTCCCAAACGTGTGAATTAATTGGTGGCGGTTTGGCTTGGCCGGTTGGACGGTGTCTGCCTTTGGATAGTTACAAGTGCAAGATGGTGCAAACAATGGTTTGCAAAAATAGGTAAACGGAAGGCAAACTGGCTATGAAATTGACGGGAGGCAGATTAGCGCTTGTCTTACTCGGCCTTGTAGGTATTGTGTTGCTGGGCGTGATGATTGGTTTGCAATTGTTGATCATTGTGGGCCAAAATCAAGCTGCAACGACAAGTACAGAGATCGCCGTCCCGACGCAGGCCGTGGCCGCTGTTACCCTTGCAACCTCTACTGTCGCACCACCAACCTCAACGATCGCGCCCGCAACCGCTACATTGGAACCACCGACGGCAACTTTAGCACCACCAACTGTCACCCTCGAACCACCAACAGCAACCCTGGCGCCGCCAACGGCAACCCTCGAACCGCCGACGCTGACGCCTTCGAGCATAATCACGACGGCGCTTGTTGTTGCAACGACAGAGAATGCCACGATCACGCCTACCCTGGCGATTGCACCCACTGCGACCGCAACCTCAATTGCACCCGTAGACTTGCGCCTGGGATATGTTGATCGAGACGAGCATTGTCGACTGGTTACCGAACTGGTGGCGCTTGTGCTCGAACAAAAACTGGGCGTGACCGTTGCTTTGGTGCATTTCAACTCTGTGGATGATCTGTTCACCGCGGTGGCCTCAACCAGCGCCAACGCGAGCGTCGAGCTAACCTTTTGCTATATCGATCCTGATGATCGTAGTTACCTGCAAGCGTACGGCAGTAAAATTCGGTTCGTGGGTGGGCATTATGCCGAGAACAAGCAAACGCGCCTCTACGCGGTCAGTAACTCTGTGATTATTGTGCCGCTGAAAGAGAAGCATCCTTGTGTGCATGCTTTTCTAAAAAATCTTGAGCTTGGTGATATCGAAACGTTATCCCAGGATCCTACCCAGTGGTTGGATAAAAACAGTGATCGCGTGCGTGATTGGAGCCAATGTAACTGATTTTCCACGAGTTTTCATAAGTAGCGAAGGATTTACAATAAAAATGCGATTAATAGGTAAGCACAACAATTTATCAACTGTAGGGCAGCCGAAAACTGCCGTGGCAGGGTTGATTCGTCGCCTAGGTCGTCGAAATGCTCGGTACAGTGGGATGCAGTGCTTTTATCAATTCTGTATGGACGAGGGATGCAATGAAGACAATTCGAGATAATCTCCCTTATATCCTTTTGGTGATCATTGCTATTGTTCTAGTCATCATCACGATTAGCCTCCAGGCATCGATTATTTCCAACCAAAGCGCAGAGGCTGGGGCGCAAGGTGGTCAAAGTAAAGGCATTATTTATGTGCTGCGCGAACAATTGGGTATGTTAATTCTACCAGCCACACTCACTCCTGTGCCGGCGGTGGCAGCCGTAGCAACGGATACACCCGCAGCTACAGCGATCGTACTGCCCACAGAAACACCTTTGCCAATCGCAACCGACACACCAATGCCGTCCCCAACGGATACGCCTGTTCCACCCACGCCTGTTCCACCCACGCCTGTTCCACCCACACCCGAGCCGCCAACACCCGAACCAACCGCGACATCTGTACCGCCAACCCCGGAACCACCGACCGTTGCTCCGGTTCAACCAACAGCCGTCGCACCCACCGCCGAACCGCCGACGCCTGAGCCAGCCGCCCCCGTGGCTACGGCAACCGATGCCGTGGTTAGCACACCGGCCCCGCGCGCCAATTTTCTACTTGGGTATCTAGAAGCAAGCAGCAATTGCCAAGTGGTGACAGAAATTATCCAGCAAATCTTTCAACAGCAATTTGATCTGACTGTGGAAACGGTGGCGTTTACAACCGCAGATGACTTGTTTGCAACGCTTGCTGCCAAAGATGAAGCATCACGTGTCGATCTCACTTTTTGTTATACCGATCCAGATGATCGGGCCTTTCTACAGAAACATGTTGGGTTTGTGATTTTTGTTGGTGGTGTTTTTGGCCAGCTTGATGGCAAAAGCTATTTGGTATTGAGTAATGCGACCGTGAAGGCGCCCATCGAACGAGATCTTCCCTGTGTTTATAAATTTTTGAAGAATTTGAAGTTCCCCGACGCAACTTTGCAAGGGCAGGGCGCTGCCGCTTGGTTGGAAAAAAATGCCGACTTGGTTCGCACCTGGACCAGTTGTTAATGGCTCATCAGTCGGAAGTGTGCTAACGCGTTATATTGCGTAAGGTAATGCAAAAGACCGGTTTGCACACTTTGCCCAGATGAGCCATTCCTAATTTAGCCGAAAATGTCAACTTACATTGAAAAATAAATGTTAAATTAATGATGGCAAGGAGAAGATAGTGATGGTGCGGCAGCGTTATTTTATATTTATCTTATTAATTTCGTTTCTTTTATTCTCGACAAATTTTCGGGCAGCCCAGTCGCAAGACAATGCCGATACGGCAACTGCCACGCCAGATGAGACCAAACCCCCAATTAAAATAGGCTCAAAGGAATTTACGGAGCAGCTATTATTGGGCAAGATGATGGTGTTGATGTTGGAGAATGCCGGCTATCAAGTGGAAGATAAGACGGGCATCGGTGGTTCGCCAGCGGCGTGGGCGGCATTGCAGAGCGGTGAAATCGACCTCTATCCCGAGTACACCGGCACTTCGCTTACTCTGCACAATGGGCTGCCAGCCTCTGCTTTGCCTAGTGACCCCGATCGTGTCTATCTGTTGGCGAAGAGCCTGGATGCAGCAAAGGGGTTGATCTGGTTGGCGCCTGCGGTGTTCAACGACACCTACACCTTGATTGTGCGCCAGAAGATGGTGGACGAGGGCATCACGACGATTCAGGCATTGGCCGACTTCATGAATGCCAACGATGCCCCTTTCACGATTTGTATCGAGAGTGAGTTTTACGGACGGGAGCAGGATGGGTTGGCTGGGTTGCAGCAGCGCTACGGCTTCAGTTTCAAAGAAGAGAACGTCTTGTTCATGGATCTGAACGAGACCTACGATGCGCTGCGCGAAGGCACCTGCGATGTGTCAGAAGGCTTCAGCACCGATGGGCGCATCAATGCCTGGGGTTTCTACAACTTGGAAGACACGCTTAATTTCTTCCCTGTCTACAATCCTGCCCCCGTCGTCCGCCAAGATCTGCTCACCATTTATCCAGAAGTAGAAGCATTACTGAACCAATTGGGCCAGCATTTGGACAACGACGCGATGAGTCAGCTCAACGCACGCGTCGACATCGGCCCGGATGGCGTGATCGGCAGCGGTGACGAAGAGTCTGTTGAGACCGTGGCGTCTAGTTTTCTGCAAAGTGTCAAATTGCTCCAATTGCCCACGATCAAGGTCGGCTCAAAGGAATTTACGGAGCAGCTATTATTGGGCAAGATGATGGTGTTGATGTTGCAGGATGCCGGCTATCAAGTGGAAGATAAGACGGGGATCGGCGGTTCGCCAGCGGCGTGGGCGGCATTGCAGAGCGGTGAAATCGACCTCTATCCCGAGTACACCGGCACTTCGCTTACCCTGCACAATGGGCTGCCAGCCTCTGCTTTGCCCAGTGACCCCGATCGCGTCTATCTGTTGGCGAAGAGTCTAGATGCGGCGAAGGGGTTGATCTGGTTGGCGCCAGCGGTGTTCAACGACACCTACACCTTGATTGTGCGCCAGAAGATGGTGGACGAGGGCATCACGACGATTCAGGCATTGGCCGACTTCATGAATGCCAACGATGCCCCTTTCACGATTTG
>JBBRVA010000355.1:0-7957 GCA_038247295.1 Caldilineales bacterium
CTGGCAGATGTCACCTAAGCACGGGGTCGGGTCACCAAGTGCCGGGCACGGGCGACCCGATTTTCTACGCCGTGCCCGGCACTTAAAGCGGCAAGCGGGCGACAACTTGGTGCCTCCCGTCATGGGCTACGGAGAGTGCCGGGCACGTTGTGGGGACGGTTTAACGTGTTGCGACGCAACGTGCCCGGCACTGTTGACGGGATCGTCTGGCAGATGTCACCTAAGCACGGGGTCGGGTCACCAAGTGCCGGGCACGGGCGACCCGATTTTCTACGCCGTGCCCGGCACTTAAAGCGGCAAGCGGGCGACAACTTGCTGCCTCCCGTCATGGACGGCGGAGAGTGATGGGCACGTTGTGGGGACGGTTTAACCAATCAGGTAATTAGGTACGTGCCGAGCACGTTGTGGCGGGCGGACACGCTGTCTGACCCTCCGTCGGTCCAACAGTGTGCCCACCCAGGGGTGGGCTTACGGCTTGGGCTGGAACCCTGGCTGTTCCAACTGGCGCGCCCAAAGGGCACCCGGTTTTTCGGTCTCGGTTTGGCGTTGGACGAGGGCGACCAGGTGTTGCAGCAAGTGCGGGTGCCCTTGGGGCGCGGCTTGCTCGGCGGTCATGTCGCCACGTTGCCACTGGTTGAGCAGATCGGGTAGGGTGTAGGTAGACATGCGTGTAGCTCCTTGTGTGATCGAGTTTTGATTTGTACCCCAACGACGGAGGGCAACAAAAAACGGCGCCTCCCAACCAATGGTTGTCAAAGCGGCCGTTAACTTGATCGCAGCGCGCAAGGCGGCTACAATTAGCGACAGCCCCAGACTGTTACGACCAGTTTGGAGGTCAGCCGCCTTTCAGTGTTTCCAGCACCGGGAGGCGGCATTTTTTGTTGTGTATTGATCTTACACGGTTAACCGGTAAATTGTCAAGTGGCTTTGGGGATGCAACGGAGTTTCTCAAAAGCCATGTTTGAAACTTAAAAATTGGATCGGGAAAGTAGACAACAACCGATTCGGACAGGAGCGGATACTGCAAGGGGTAGTCGTCAGCGATGTTGAGACAACGGTCAGGCTTCCTGCGCAAGGACTTTTCCGAAAAACCATGCGAATGCGCACGCGCTGTAGTATCCGCTCCTGTCAGAATCGGTTGTTGTCCTCTCTAATCCCCAACATCTTCAAATCCAGCGGAATCCCCGCCAACAGAAAGATCGCCTGATCCGCCGCTGCCGCCACTTGGCGGTTGGCGCGCCCGATCAAATCTTGGTAGATGCGGCTGATGCGCCCTAATGGCACAATGCCCAAACCCACCTCATTGCTCACGACAATCACCGGGCAATGGGCCGTCTTGACCGCCGTCAAGAATGCGCTGATTTCAGCATCCATGCGCGCCTGAATCTGGAGATAGGGCTCGCTTTCCACATCCGCACTGGCAAAGAGCAGATTGCTGACTAGGAGCGTTATACAGTCCACTACGATCGCGGCGGGCTGGGTTTCGGCTTGCGCCAGATAGGCCGTTAAGGCCGTTCCCACATTCAGTGGCGCTTCCAACGTTTGCCAATGCTCGGGCCGTTCCGTACGGTGGCGACTGATGCGTTCGGCCATTTCGCCATCACCAGCCTGCGCCGTGGCGATGAAGAGCACCGGCTGGTCGCCGGCGAGTTCGTGCGCCCGTTCCAGGGCATAGTCGCTCTTACCGCTGCGCGCCCCGCCGAGGATGAAGATGAGGGATGAGGCGTTAGGTGATTGATGCATACAAATTCACACACGTTGCCCCTATGTTTGCTTGTCTACCAGCCGTCCTGTCAAATATTTGTGGATGATACTGGCGAGCAGGGTTTGATAAGGCAAACCTTCTTCCTGCGCGCGGATGTGAGCTAGATAAAAATCTCTTTCTGTCACCCGGAGGTTAACGCGCCTGACCTTATTAAATGTGTTGCGAGCGGCTTCTTGCGCTTCGTTGATCTTTTGTGCAGAATCAGCTACCGGTTCTACCATGCCTTGCTCGTAAGCATCTAGAATTTCTTGTTCTTCTGAATCTAAATTGAATTGCATAATTTCACCGTTTAGGGCGATACTGTTTAGTCGCTTTTCGACTTGGGATGATGGTTTTCAGAAATATCACTTCAGCATCCTGGACAAAAGGTACCAAATAGACGTACTCATCAAGCTCTACTACATAGATCAATTGTTTAGGGTATTTCTGCTGATTTGGATGCGGAATAACCTCGATTACCTGTTCATTCATGATGGCAAAGACAACTTGCTCAAATGAGATGCCTCGCTCCTGTTTGAGTTGTTGATTCTTCTCATCATTCCAATCGAAGCGGCGCATGATCACAAAAATACCCTATTGTGTGCTTTTTGTCAACAATATATTGGGTCCACCGCCTTCCGGGAAGGGTTCTATCGTTGACGACCTAAACGAAGCTACCCTTCCCGGAAGGTTGTTAGGCGCGGCGAGCAGCCAACGGTACACCGATTTGAAAAATCGGTGTACCGCTATTCCTACTGCCCAAACGCAACCAGAAACTTGCTCACCCGCTCCACCACCACTTCTAGCAGCGCCTGGCCTTCGGCGGCGGAGGCGGCGGCTGGATTGTCGGTGTAGCCGGTACTGGCTGCCCACGCCCCGTGCACCTGCACGGTCGCGCCGGACAGATCACCGAATAGACCCTGTGCAGCCTTGCTCATATCCTGCGTCTGGGCCAACCCTTCCGCGGTCACCAGATCCGGGCGCAGCGCCATCACCATCGATGTTTCAAAACGACCAGCGTGGCCGGGGATCAAGCTGCTGGCGATCAAGCCCCGCTCTACCAACGCGCCGCGGGCAATGTCCCAGTAGGCGCCGGTGGCAATCTTGACATCATGCCCGAGCCGGTTGACAAAATCCAGCCCGACGACAGCGTTGGAATCGGTATTGCCGCCGTGGCCGTTGAGCACGACCAGCTTGCGAAAACCGCTGCGCACCAAACCTTCCAAAATGTCGGTGACGGCCGCCATGTAGGTAGGGCTGGATAGCGAAAGCACGCCAGCAAAGGGGCGATGGTGGTGCGAATTGCCATAGCATAGTACGGGGGCCACGACCACTTGCACTTGATCGGCGGCCGCTTCGGCGGAGCGCTGGGCCACTGTGCCGCAGAGTAGCGTATCGGTAAGAATGGGCATGTGCGGGCCATGTTGTTCAATCGCCGCCGTGGGCAACACGGCCACGGCGTTAGGGGCGAGGCGCTTGATCTGTTCGCGCGTCATTTCGGCGAGTAGGACGGTCATAATGATTGCTCCTTTGTTTTGTGGAGGGTTATAAGCGTTCAAAAGGTGGCTGTACGATCAATTCTGGAATTGCGCGGAAATGTTTGATATTAAATGAGTACAATGTTGCCGAAAGTTTAATCGCTTGTGCCGCAATCAAGCAATCGGGTATGCTTAAGCCACCGGTAAAACGATGTTGCACCAACAAGTTGTAAGCCAAAGCAAAATCTTCAGCGTCCGACCATATCACTTCAAATAGGTCGAGGAAACGCTGGGTGCGTTGCAATTGAACTTTGGTATTACAACCTATAATCAATTCCATGGCAACCACACCAGGGATTTTGAATTGAGTTGTCTCTATGCTGGCAAGCCACATTTGTGCGGCTGGCTCACCGCGCCAACAAGCAATCAAGACATCCGTGTCAATTAAAACGGTCATTGGGTGCGGTTCCATGCTGTCTCGCGTAGCTGACGTGCAAAGGCTACAGCATCATCAATATCAGTTCGATCGCGCCACATGCCGAAAAATTCAGAACGAAGCAGATCGCCCAACGTCTTACCGCGTTTACTTTCCTGAATAGAAATTTCCACCGAAAGTTTAGCCGGACCCGTTGGTATATCACCAGGCAAGGTAATGCGAATTTCTCGTGAATGTGTTATTTCGATCTGCGTCGTAAAAGATCTGATCATAGGTAGCTTCCTTTCATCACTTACTCTAGCCGCCGTACAGTGCTTCCATTTTGCACTGCTTCGTACAAGCTGGCAAATTCTGCACTGCCGTCATCGGCCACCGGATCAAGATGGGAACCGGCTTCGCCGATCGGCTGCGCATCGCCGGGGTAGATGTGGTGCAAATCCTGTTTGCCACACCCGTAATAGGTCACTTCGCCGTTGGCGCGCCCATACCGGTAGACATGGCGCGGTGGCTCGACAAAGGTGTAATCGACCCGATACTTCTCCACAGCGGCTTGATCAACCTCGATGCCCAGCCCTGGTTTTTCTGGCACGCGCATAAAGCCGCCGCGCAGCTCAAGCGCCGGCTGGATCAATTGCGACGACCAGATGTTCATGCAGGTGATCGCCGGCCAGCGCGCCTGATCGAGCACCGCGCCCAGATGGGCCGCCCAACTCGTCGTGATGCCTGTCCCGACCAGTTGCAGCCAAAAAGGTTTGTTGGCCTCTTCGCAAATGTGCGCCTGTTTGAGCAGGTTGGCGGCGCCCGCGCACAGCACAAACCCATCGGCCACATCTTCCTGCAAGGTCGTCATGATCGGTGGGCTGCCGTAGTGCATGGCCACGGGTCGGTTGATGCGCTGGCGAATCTGCACGTTGCCGGCCACATCTGCCTGTGGGATTGGGCTTTCAAACATCGCGACTTGTTTGTATGGTTCCAGTGTGCTCAGAAACTTGACCGCGTTGGCAGCGTTGTCCAAGGTGCCGTTAAAATCCAGATCGAGAATGAATTGTTCGGGCACCACGGCAAAGATCGCTTGCAGCGCGGCATGCAGATCGTACCAGGTGCGCGCCTTTAGTTTGGCCGACATATAGCCTTGGGCCACGGCGTCCTGGCATTGTTGCGCCCAGTCGGCCGGCGGCATATCCATCGCCCACCAGGAGATCGGCGCCCAGTCACGCCGCTTTTTGCCCAACAATTGGTAGGCCGGCACGTTCAGCACCTTGCCCACAGCGTCGAAAAGCGCCATCTGCACCCCCGCGCCTAGCGTGTCATGCCAGAGCAATTCGGCGGCTTCATGGCCGACCACCAGGGCTTCGATGGCTTCCGGCACTTTGGCCCACGTATAATTGGGGATGGTCTCACCCCAGCCGACTACGCCATTTTCAAGCGTAATCTTGCACAGCTGCGAAATGCGCCAATGGGGCAGCCAATATTGCATGTGCTGGTTGGTGTGGGGCGTGAAAGGTACATCGAGATGGATCAACTCGATTGCGGTGATTTTCATAGCTTCTTCGGCTCCTGCTACAATGTGGTTGCATATCCTTGCATCATAGCTGGATTTAGACTGTTCGTCAAAGGCATTTTTTGCAACTAACCCCACCCTAACCCTCACTGCCATTAAGGTAAGAAACGTGGCAAGTCGTAGGTGCGGTTTTTAAACGCACGGCTACGGTCAAACCAGACAGTGCGGTTACAAACCGCACCGACGAAAATCCTTACCTTAATGGCAGTGAGGGCTGGGGTGGGGTGCGTCGTTATCATTTTTATAGAAAGTAGCCCATGTCTACCTCATCAAGTGTTGCCGCCGCGTTGACCTTGCTCGAAGCGGCGACTGGCGTTGTGATTCCTGTTTATTTTCACCCGGCCGTCGATCTGGAAATTGGCACGGCGCTCTTACGCGATACCGTTCACATGTTTGCGCGTGAACTTGCCACCCCTAAGGCCATCTGTTTGAGTGTTGATGGTCCTGGCGCTTCCTGGACGATTGGCGCGCGCGTGGCGGCTGAGTATGGCACTTACCTGGTGCAAGGCACAGCGAACCGTGGCAAGCTGGCGGCTGTGCGTGATGGCATGCAACTGTTGCTGGAAAATTCGGATCTGCGCTACCTGGCGGCAATTGACGCCGATGGCGACCACTTTGCCAATGAATTGCTCAATTTTGTGCGCTGCGCAGAAGATGTGCGGCAGAGTATGCGCACGGAGGAAGTTATTGTGCTCGGCAGCCGGCTTTCGCGCCACCGACCGATGGGTTTTCTGCGCGGTGAGCAGGAAGAATTGGCGGACCGCATCTTGGTCGACGCCTTGCACTATCATGCGGCTTGCCGCGGACAGCCGTTAGCGCTCCAATTTGCGGGCGTGGTGGACGAAGTGTTAGATTGCCATTCTGGTTACAAGCTTTTTAGCCGCACTACGGCAGAAAAAGTCTTTCTTGCTGCGCCCAACCTGGCCGGTTGCAGCGAAAGCGCCTACTATCGTCATGCTTGCGAAGCTGTGAGTTTGGTCGAAGCAATGCAGAGCGGGGCACTGCTAGCCACCGTCAGCCGGCGCACCTTCGACGAGCAACCGATCTCTAGCTTTGCGCGCCTGGATCGCAGCCAACTCACCGCCGACATGATCATCTGGCCCTGCAAACGATTGGGCGTTCCCGGCCCTTTCGTGGCGCAGTGGCTTGCCAATCACCTGCCTCACTTGCTGCTTGGCACCCTCGTGCCGCAAGGGCGCACAGAGCTATTGGCGATTCGTGACCTCGTGCTGCGGGCGTTTGATCTGCCGGTAAAGGATGGGGATGAGATTGTGCGCTTGCGCTTCTTGTAGAGGAGAGATTAGGAGATTAGAGATGTGTTAATCACCCAATCTCCTAATCTCCAATCTCTCCTCTCCACTTCTCACTTCACCTTCCCCCGCCCCGCCACCGGCCAGATCACCTCGACCTGTTCGCCCCGATAGCCAACCAGTTCATCATGTAAATTGAGGCACATTTCTTGGTGTAAGGGGATAAAGGTAAGCCGTTCACCGACTTTAAAATGGTGTGCGGATGCGCTGCTGTCGACGTGGCCGTGCTCAACCGACATCGCGTAAATTCTGAGCTCTGGATATTCGATGCAGTGGCCATACGGCACGGGCGGATAACTGGCAAAGGTTTTCATACCGCCATCGATGATAATGCGACCGGGCGCCGGCGTGCTAATCACCGTGGTGATCACACGCAGCGGACAGCGTTCATCGCTCAGATCGGCGCTGCTGCGCACGCGGTCCAATCCTTCCCACAAATAGGAGCCAGCGCGATGTTCGGTCGCACCCAATGCTTTGGAAAGGGCTTCAACACCCGTGCCACCCAGGCTGACCGTCGCGATCGGCAGGCCATCTTTTTGAAACAAGGCGACGGTTTCGTCGAGAAAGGATTTTGCTTCGGGACGGCTGGGGTAGGTCATAATGCCTTGCAGATGGATGCCGGGCAGATCGACAATCTGCTGCGCCAGTTCGCGCGCCGCCTGCGGTGACTGCACACCACAGCGCTTGCCACCCGTGTCCAACTCGATCCACACCTTCACCGATCCGCCAAAGTGTTTGGCCCCGTCGGCGATACCCTGTGCAGTGTCTACCGAATCGACTGCCACCGTGATCGTCGCGCGCCGGGCCAGGCGCAGCAGCCGCTCCACTTTGGTCGCCCCGACGATGTTGTAGGGCAAGAGAATATCGGTGACATTGCCGGCCACCATCACTTCGGCCTCGCCCACCTTTTGGCAACAAATGCCAATCGACCCAGCTTTGATCTGCATGGCGGCAATTTCGGGAATTTTGTTTGATTTGGTGTGGCTGCGCAGGGGAATATTCACATCGCGACAGCGTGAATGCATCTCGTTGATATTACGGTGGAGTTTATCCAAGTCACAGACAACAGCCGGGGTGTCGAGATCGTGGATGAGCATCTTTTTCTCTCTCCAAAGGTTGAGGTGTCTGGTTGTCCTTGTTGCGGAGCACAGCACGCGCGTGCTGTGCTCCGCAACAAGGTGATGAGGTTAGCGAACTTTCTTGCGCACAGGAGTCGTCGGCACTTTTTTGCCCCAGGGCTTGACTGGTTTGCGGGGGGCCGGTTTGCGCGCAGATGGGCGCGCCGGTCGATCTTGGGGGGTGGCCACGCGGATGTTGGCCGCGCTGCCACGCACGGTGACGCCAGCCATGCCTTCCATAACCTGCTGTAGATAACGCGCCGGAATATCGACAAAAGTAAAGTTGTCATAGATATCGATGGCGCCGATC
>JBBRVA010000356.1:0-7954 GCA_038247295.1 Caldilineales bacterium
AAGTTTGGCTGCGTGCGGTCGCTTTCCAATGCACATGGCGAAAGTTGTCACCTTGCACATAATCACGCACACCCATCAGGCGCAACGGATCTTCGATCAAACGGCGGCGCGTGCGGAACTCGCCAAAGGGGTGGCGCGCCGGCAATCCAAAGGCCGTCAGCGGCGCCATCCGCGGAAAGACGATCACGGTGTCGGTCTGCTCGACGATGCCGCGCTCGATGTTAAACCCAAACATATCGCCGGAACGCAATTGGGCCGGGCCAAAGGTCCACGACCCGCGTTGCGCCGCCCGCACGCGATAGCGACGTGTTACGCGTTCATACCAGCGCAGCGCCAGCACATTAACCAACTGGCGACTCTCACCCGCTTGATCCTCTACCTGGTGCGAGAGAATCGGTGTGGCGGCCGGCACGACATCATCGGCGCGCAACCAGGCTAGCGGCAGTGGCTTGGCATTGGTGATCTCCACGTGCAGATCGGTCTCTTCGCCAAAATAGAGGCGTGTGCTACCAAAGCGCCGTCGATAGGTGACGCCGACCAGACAATAGCGCGCCCACAACGCCGACGCCCCCGCCACCAGCGCCAGGATGATGCTGACCAAAAAGAGCAATTCGTGGCGCAACAGGATGCTAACCAGCGCCAGCGCGCCGATAATCCAATACCAACGTTTATTCATGTTGAATCCGAAGCGCTGTTCACTTTTTCTCGAAAGAGCACAAATTTACGCTGAAAACTTTCGGGGTCAGCGCTCAATAAGTTTTCATAGCGCGGTAATATCTCGCGAAATTGAATCTCCAATGTTGGCAACTCAATCACACCTTGGCGAATCATACGAATTACATCGGCAAAATCTTTTTCGTTACCGCTATGTAATTTACTCAGGGCTACAGAGTAGAAATCAAAGTGAAATACTTCAAGGTTACCAAATCGACCAACGAACTGGCGTCGCTCCTGGTAGCCATTGGGCAGCGGAATAAACTGATCCGGTGAAGCTTGCTCGACGGGGACTTTGAGCTCACGACCCACCTGACGCAGGCAGCGAATGAATTCGGTATGATATTCTGGTGGAACTTCAAATTTGAGGTCAATATCAAAAGTGCTCTCTTTGGCTAATACTAAGAGTAACGAGGAGCCACCCACCAGATAAACTGTACCCGTGTGCCGATAACAGCGACCTAGTCGTTGTAAAAAATCTGAGATTCCTTGCGCATCAACTAGATTGTCAGTCATCAGGTGTCATTGCCAAACTAAGTTGAGCTAATAGAAGCGAAATCGCTGAATGATACGTTGTCAGCCAATCATAGCCCGTCTTTGCTTGAAATAGTGCTGCCAACGCCCGTAACCCGGCCTCGCCAAAGTGTAGATCGGGTGCTGGTAAACAAAATTCAGCTTGTCCAAAATAATCCGGCAACAAAAGAAAGTTACCGAGGTAAAGCCCTAGTGTGCTGCGCCATAAGCGTTGTAAATAGACAGCCGCTGTGTACATGTGGCGCAACGTTAACGCTGCCTCTGACTCTAAAGCTACAGTGATTTCAGGCACGTAACGAGCATAGGTTGGCTGTCGCAGAAAAAGCAGGATGAGAGCCTCACGTAGCCTTGCATCAGGATGACGGGCCAAGTCTGTAATTAGCGTTTCAGGACTAAAATTAGACATTGGCTCGACGGTGCGCGTTAAACGCAAATGGCGCACATCTTGTGTCGCCAGTTGTGCGATTAATGTGGCTGTGCTCACGGTTGGGATAGCTTCCATTAGCGGCATTTTCGCCTATCCAATTTCATCTAGATTTTTCCTGCGTCCAGACTTCTTCGACCGGCACCGGGATTTGAGCCAGCAAGACTGTCAGCACCTCGCCTACGGCGCGGTTGTGCAGACGACTCTCCATACTAGGGACCAGCCGGTGCGCCAGCACAGGCACGGCCAACATTTTCAGATCATCCGGGATCACATAATTGCGCCCGCGCACGGCGGCCAAGGCCTGGCTGGCGCGGTAAAGGGCGAGCGCACCGCGCGGGCTGATGCCCAAGGCAAAGGCTGGATTCTGGCGCGAGGCCGCCACGATATCGAGCAGATACTCTTCCAAGATCGGGTGGACAAAGACCTGCCGGCACGCCGCATTGGCGGCCCGAATCTCCTCCGTCGTTGCCACGGGCGCGATCTCGATCAGCGGGTTGGATGTGCGAAAACGCCGCAGAATCTGGCGTTCATCTTCCCGGCTGGGATAGCCAAGCGCCACGCGCATCAAAAAGCGATCCATCTGCGCTTCGGGCAGCGGGAAGGTGCCTTCCTGCTCGATTGGATTTTGCGTAGCGAGCACGAGAAAGGGAAAAGGCAAGGGGCGGGTCACGCCATCGACCGTCACCTGACGCTCTTCCATCGCTTCCAGCAGCGCTGATTGGGTGCGCGGTCCGGCGCGATTGATCTCGTCGGTGAGCACAATCTGCGCCATGATCGGGCCGGGGCGGAACTCAAATTCGTGGCGCTGTTGGTTAAAGATGCTGACGCCCGTAATGTCCGAAGGCAGCAGATCGGGCGTAAATTGGATGCGCTGAAAGCTGCCGCCCAACGACTTAGCCATCGTCTTCGCCAGCGTCGTCTTGCCAATGCCGGGCACATCTTCCAGCAGAACGTGGCCTTCGCAGAAAAGGGCCACCAGCAGCAACTCGACAACCTCGTCTTTGCCGATGATTACTTGCGCCACATTGGTACGAATGCGAGCGGCGAGGGCTTGAACATTGGTAATTTGGGTCAAGAGATTGGATCCGTTCGGTAATGTAACCCGATTTTTCAAATCGGGTTACCGGCTTAGTCCAGGTGAAAAACTTCTTCCAGCACCATCATCCCCTGATCGGGGCGGCGGCCTTCGAGTTGCTCAAAATAGGGTGCCATTGCACTTTGCCAGCGCTCGTTGATCGGCTGTTCAGCCATGCCGGCCAGTGCAGCTTGGAAATCTGGCGTTTCCAGATAGCCGACGAGCATGCCATCTTCGCGCAAAAAGAGCGAGTAATTATGCCAGCCGGTCTCACGCAGGGCTTGTAACATCTCTGCCCAAACCGCTTCGTGGGCTACTTTGTATTCGGCTAGTTTATCTTGTTTTACTTTTAATAGAAAACAGACGCGTTGCATAATCGATTCCTTTACTTGCTAACTTGGAAAAATCAAAAGCGAAAAGTTACACAGAGCACGCAGAGAATGCACAGAGCACACAGAGAAAAACAGGTTAGTTTCTTTGTGCTCTCTGTGTCTCCTCGGTGTGCTCTGTGTACTTGATTTTCTCGTTGGTTGTTCAAACGGTAACCGGGTCAATTGAACCAATCCCCAGCACCCGCACAAAAAAGGCCAGGCAATCACTCTGCTCTTCGATGATCATGGCCGTGGGCTTGCCCGCGCCGTGGCCGGCTTTTGTCTCGATGCGCATTAAGACAGGTGCGTCGCCAGCTTGGGCCGCTTGCAGCGCGGCGGCAAATTTAAAGCTATGGGCCGGAAAAACCCGATCATCGTGGTCGGCAGCCGTGATCAGCGTGGGTGGATAGACCGTGCCAGGCTTGACATTGTGATAGGGCGAATAAGCCAACAGCGCTTTGAACTCTTCCGGATTCTGGGGCGAGCCATAGTCGGACGTCCAGGCCCACCCGATCGTAAATTGGTCGAAGCGCAGCATGTCAAGCACGCCGACCCCGGCCAGACAGGCGCCAAACAAAGCGGGGCGTTGGATGAGGCAGGCGCCGACCAGCAGACCGCCATTGCTGCGACCGCCAATCGCCAAGCGGGCTGCGCTTGTATAGTGGTTGGCAATCAGCCACTCGGCGGCGGCAATGAAATCGTCGAAGACATTCTGTTTTTGCAGTTTGGCGCCCGCCGTATGCCAGGCTTTGCCGAACTCCCCACCACCGCGCAGATTCGGTTGGGCATAGATGCCCCCCATTTCCATCCAGACCAAGTTGCTCACAGCAAAGGTTGGCGTGAGCGAGATATTAAAACCGCCGTAGCCGTACAGATAGACCGGCGTCGCCGGATTCGGTTGCAGCCCGCGCTTGTGGCTGATAAACATCGGTATACGCGTGCCATCTTTGCTACTGTAAAAGACCTGCTCGGTTACATAATCGTCCGGGTTGAAACCGAGTTGCGGCGCACGGAAGAGCGTGCTTTTGCCGTCTGCTACGGTGTAGTGATAGAGGGTAAGCGGCTGGCTAAAGCTCATAAAGCCATAGAATGTCTCGTCGTCGGTTTGCGCGCCCCCAAAGCCCCAGACGCTGCCAATCCCCGGCAGATCGACCTTGCGCACGAGATTGCCGTGTTTATCGAAAATTTGTACGAGGCTATGAGCATTGTGCAGATAGGTCGCAATCAACTGGTTGTGAATCAGCGTGACACCTTCTAGTGTGTCCTGCGTTTCGGCAATGATCGTCTGCCAGTGGGTGGGGTCAGGATTATTGAGTTCGATGGCAATCACTTGTGACTGGGGCGCGGCGAAATCCGTTTTGAAGTACAAGCGCGTCCCATCGTTGCCAATGAACTGATAACTGGCATCCATTTGATTGAGCAACTCAATCACCGGTTGATCGGGCGTTTGCAAATCTTGATAGAAAAACCCATTTTCCTGGCGGGTGCCATGCGAAACATGGATGATCAAGTAGCGACCGTCGGCGCTAATCTCACAACCGAAGGCCCATTCTTTTTGATCAGGCCGTTCGTAGACCAGCACATCCTGACTTTGCGGCGTGCCCAGGCGATGATAATAGAGCTTGTGATAATAGTTGGCCCCTTTAAACGTCTGGCCAGCGTCGGGTTCGGCATAGCGTCCGTAATAAAAACCGGCGTGGTCGTGCGTCCAGGCAATACTAGACCACTTCAACCACTGTAGATGGTCGGCTCGATCACGACCGCTCTCCACCTCGCGCACACGCCATTCTTGCCAATCCGAACCGGAAGCAGAAAGCCCATAGGCGAGCAACTGTCCATCTTTGCTGACAGCATAACTGGCCAGCGCAACAGTGCCATCGGCGGATAGTTGATTGGGGTCGAGCAAAAGTTGCGGCGCCCCCGTAAGTGAGTCCAGCCAGTAGAGGATGGGCTGATTTTGGAGGCCATCGTTGCGGGTAAAGAAATAGCGTCCCCCACGTTTGTATGGCACGCTAAATTTTTCATAATTCCATAGCTCGGTAATCCGTTGGCGAATCTGCGCGCGCGCGGGAATCGGTTTCAGATAGGCGTCTGTCACCTGATTCTGGGCCGCAATCCAGCTTTGGATTGCGGCTGCGTCCAGATCTTCCAGCCAACGATAGGGATCGGGCACAGACACGCCGTGGTAGTGATCGACCGTGGCTTGGCGTGGACTTTCGGGATAAGTAAAGCGAGTCGACATTATCAAATTTCCCGATTATGGATAAATGTGCCGCTATCGGCGCTCGCGGCGCGCACTTTCGAGTATAGCACACAAGTCTTAATACAATCACCATAGTATACTGCAACTTACCGATCTGACGAAACAAACCATGAGCAACGAGGTTGGGGGAGAAGAGAGAAAATCCAGATTTTAGCCCTTGACTAAATCATTCGCTATGATTATCATATTTTCCATGATTACAGCAGTCACCCAGAAAAATATGATTACCCTACCAGCAGAGGTAGGACGACGCTTTGGCATCAAACCAGGATACCGGCTGGATTGCCAGCCGGTAAAAGGCAAAGACAAGATTCTCATCCGAGTCATTCCTGATCGAGGTGAACTGGCACGGCGGCTTTGGGGCGCTGGGCGTCGCTTCTCCCCAGAGCGCAACGCCGTGGCAGAGTTGGTCGCAGAACGTGCAGCGGAAGGTTGATTGCATGCGCTATCTACTGGATACCTCGGCCACCTACATTCGTGCATCAAGAGGACTTGGCAGTTATATCTTCCGACTAAGGCATGAGAGTCTACACAGATCGCCCAGATTCTGTAGAAGTGCCCAGAAAAAAAGAGTCCGTCATTGTAAGACAGACTCTTTTTCGTTAATAAAAACTCCGTTGTCTACCACTAAGTCGTCGCAGAATCTACTTACGGTGGCGACAGATACACGCCATTGATCACTGCCCGCTCAAGCTCTGGCCCTTCCCAGGCGACTGCCAGATTATCCTTCTGGTCGGCCTCTTTGTGCAGCGCTTCGATGTAATAACGCTGACCCGCTTCCAGGGTGATCAGCACAGACTGCTGTTCGGGATATTTGTCCCATTCTTGAACGCGCGCCCAATCCGGGGCAAAGGCGATCAATTTTTTGTTGGCTGGGTTGTCGTCGCTGCTCAACCAGAGTTCACCGCTGTCGTCGCTGGCGATCCAGAAACGATATTCGCCGTCCGTTGGCGGGTAAAGATAGCCACTGATGCGCGTGCCGTAATCGTTGCCAAAACTGGCCGGCGCTTCAAAACTGGTCAGCAATTCCTTGCCTTTTGGTTTAGCAGAAAATTTAGCGCTCTTTGTCAGGTCGACTACGGCCTTGCCGCCAATATCCGTCCACCATTCGCGCAAGATAGAACCGGTTCCGCCGCCAGCCGCAGGCACAGCGGCCGCCGCTGGCGCGTCATCCGCAGACGTAGCTGGCGTAGCGGTCGGCGCAACCACTACATTGACTACGGCAGCCGCTTGCTCGTCACCACTAGCCTCGATCGGGGTTCCGGCACTGTCGGCATAAGTCGCCGTCAACGTCTGATCACGATCCTGAATCGTAATTTCGTGGGTTGCTTCGCCTTCATCCGACCAGTTGGCAAAGTTGAGCCCCGCGCGCGTCTTTTGTGGCGCATCGACGGCGCGCTTGGCGTTGACATAGGTGTTGACCTTGAAAGGCGTCACATAACTACCACCGGCATAGATCAGCGGCAGGCCACTGGGCACCGAAGTAAAAGTGTAGGTGACTTCCTGGGCGCGCACCTCAACACATGCCTTATCTTCCTGGCCGCCCGAATCTTTCACAGTGAGACAGAGTTCAAAGTAGGTATTGTCGCCATGATCCACATAGGGGAAGCTGCCGGATGCGCCCTCGCCATGGAAATGATCATAATGAATGTGGGTGGCATGATGGAGGATGGCATCCCACTGCATACTCGCGCCGCTCAACTCGCCATCTTCGGGATCGATGCCGGTGCCACTAAATTCGATTGTATCGCCAATCCGATAACGGTTGGCGGCAGAGGGACTGGTGATCGTTGCGACTGGCGGATTGCCGGTGGCAACCTTGCGCAGCGCGGCGGTCGCATTGTTAGCAGGGCCACCGTAGCGGATGCGCGACAGCCCGCCACTTTGGATCTTTAGCACATAGAGATCACCGTTGGGGCCAGCCGTAATCTGCACCGGTCCTAACACATTGGTAGCAAAATCGACGGGCTCAACCGAACCATCGGGGTAAAAGACCAGATAGCGCAGCATACCCACGTTGTAGTCGGCAAAGAAGAAGGTATTGCGATAGAAGGCTGGATAGGAAGAACCGGTGTAGAAATCGCCCGCAATCGCTGCACCGCGCCCATTTTCGTGGGGGTATTGTAAGATAGCCGATACAGTTGGGCGCGCGCCGGAGAAGATTTCGTCGCACACGGCATTCGAAGAGGTGACAATATCTGGTCCTTCGTAGCAGGGCCAGCCAAAGTTCGCGCCTGCCCCACCGCGGCTGATCTCCTCCCAGTTATTATTGCCCACTTCACCGACAATCAGGTCGCCATTGCTGGGGTGAAGCGCAAAGCGGAAGGGGTTGCGCAGCCCCAACGCATAGACCTTGCAGGCATTGCCGCCCAGATCACCATTACAAAATGGGTTATTCGGGTAGCCATTGCCGTCGATTGGGTTGATACGCAAAATTTTGCCGGCCAGGCTGTTGGGATCCTGGGCGCGAATATTGGTAATTGTAAAGTTGATGCCATCACCATTACTCACATAGAGCGAACCGTCACGGGCAAAGCGCATAAAATTCAGGGCGTGGCTGGTGCCTTCCA
>JBBRVA010000357.1:0-7924 GCA_038247295.1 Caldilineales bacterium
ACAGGTGTGATTACACAAACGAAAATTATAGCAGATAAAGGGCTACAAAGTCAAACGCAGAGCACCTTAATTTAAAATTGTTTATTACTGCAACACGATAATTTTGTACATCAACTTTGTATATCCGCGTTACAAAAATATGTAGCTGGCAGCACTGTAAACAGCAAATTTCTTGCATTGTATAATTACCTACCGAATAGTAGGTAGTTTACCTGTATACTAAAATCGATCATTCAAAAATCACATGGCTGGGGCATGGTAAAGCTGTACAGACGTGTGTAGTTAACGCTAATTTGTGCTACTTTGCTGGGTGGCTAAATCCAAATGATAGCATCCGATAGCAGCGACGCTAGCGCGCGCGTTCTAGACGTTGCCGAACAACTTTTTATCCAACACGGCTATGCTGCGGTTACGCTGCGTACAATTGCCGATGCGCTCGGTATGCGGCAGGCATCGCTCTATTATCATTTCCCGGAAGGCAAAGAGCAACTTTTTGTCGCTATGGCGACGCGGGTCTTTGAACGCCATCGGGTAGGTCTACAAGCCGTGATTGAAAGCGCCACTGGCGATTTGTCTTTGCAACTACAAGCCGTAGCCGATTGGTTTGGTTCGCAACCGCCGATCAACCTTTTAGGCATGATGCATGCCGATATGCCTGCCTTGAGCAAAACCGCGGCGGCGCACCTGTCGCAGAGGGTGCATGGTGCATTGTTTTTGCCGCTGCGCCAGCTATTTGTCCAAGCGCAAACGTGTGGGGAAATTCGCCCGCTCAATCCAGATCTACTCGCTGGCTGTTTTTTGTCGATGATGAACGGGCTGAACTTTGCCCTGCAACAGCCAAATGCGCCCACGCGCCAGGCGATGGTGCAGGATATCATTACACTTTTGCTCGACGGTTTGCATCCGCGCCTGGGGAAAGACGAGTAGAGGCTCAGCATAAAAGTGGATAGTGAGGCAGTAAAACAGGGTTTATCCTGATCCACTGATCCACTGATCCACTGATTCACTGGCTTACTGAATAACTATCCCTGTACCACTGGTCATCTGTGGTTTATCACTTATCTTTATTATTCATCATCCAAACTTGTCCAAGAGGCAAACATGAAGCGCTGGTTGATTGGAATTATAGTCCTTGCCCTGATCGGGGCGGGCGGGTATGCGGCCTATGCCGCGGGTCTATTCAATAGACCCGCCTCGGTAGATGATAACCAAACAGGGACAACGGCAGAACTGGCCGCCAATCCTGGCGCAGCGGCAGTAACAGAGACGCTTAGCGCCGCGGCACGCATCGAGGCGGATGGCCGTGTGGTGCCGGTGCAAAATGCAGAACTGGGCTTTACACGCAGTGGCGTGCTCGAAACCATCTTTGTGCAAGAAGGTGATCAAGTGGAAGCAGGGCAGATCCTGGCGCGCTTGAACGGGGCGCAACAACAGGTGGCAATGGCAAAGGCGCAGGCTGATCTGCAACGGGCCGAAGCGCGTTTAAACGAACTAACCGCCGGCCCCCGTGCCCAGGAAATTGCCGTCGCCCAAGCCACCCTCAGTGCGGCCCAAGCCCGTTACGACCGGCTAGCGGGGGCTGGATTGCCGGGTAGCATTGCCGCGGCGGAAGCAGCCTTGGCAGGATCACAGGCTTCTTTGGCCAAGGTGCTCGAAGGGGCATCCGATCAGCAACTGATTGTCGCCGAAGCGGACGTTGCTAATGCACGTGCGGCGCTAAAACAGGCGCAGTCGGCCTACAACCTGGTCAAGTGGCGCAATGATATTGGCGCATTGCCGGAATCTGCGCGGCTGGAACAAGCGACCATCAACTATGAAGCGGCGCAGGCCCGCTTGGACGATCTAACGCGCGGGGCCAGCCAGGCCGATATTTCCGGCGCCAGTGCCCAGGTGCGCGGTTCCCAGGCCCAATTAGAGGAGATCAAAACAGGCATGCCGGCTGATTTGGCAGCCGCCGATGCTGATGTACGCGCCGCCCAGGCCCAGCTTGACCTGCTGCTAATCGGAACGCGACCAGAGATCATAACCGCGGCCGCAGCGGACGTAGCTGCGGCCACAGCTGCGCTACAACAAGCGCTGATCACGATGGCGGAAACTGAATTGCGCGCCCCCTTTGCCGGTGAAATCGCACAAGTCAATCAGACGATGGGTGAACAAGTGACACCCGGCACCACGCTCATTCGTTTGGCTAATCTATCCCAGTGGCAGATCGAGACCGAAGATTTGACGGAGTTGAGTGTGGTCGGCATCTTGCCCAATACGCCAGTGAGCATCACATTCGACGCCATTCCCGATTTAGAATTGCCCGGCAAAGTGCGTTATGTCCGCCCGATTGGCAGCGACAACCGGGGCGACATTGTCTACACCGTCATCGTCGAGCCGGAGCGGGTCGACAGCCGCTTATTGTGGAATATGACGGCCGTGGTCGCATTTGCGCCCAATAATTGATGCAATCTAGCTCAGCAACCGTATCCTGTTTTCCGAGTCCTGTTTTCCGTTTATCTAGCTATCTCACTCGCCTGAAATGAGTACGCCAATGCCTGTTTTCCTGGCTTTCAAGGAAGTTTTTCACAGCAAGGCACGCTTCTTGCTAATCAGCGCCATCGTCGCATTGATCACGACCTTGATCCTATTCATTGCCGCGCTGGCGGAAGGGCTGGCCAGTGGCAACCGCGAATACATCGAAAAGATGAATGCTGATCTGATTGTCTATCAAGAGAAGGTAGATTTGTCAGTTGGCGCCAGCCAGATTGGACGTTCCAAGGTAAGTGCAATTCGGCGTGTATCAGGGGTGGAAGATGTGGGCCAGATCGGGTTTGCTTCGGCCAGCATCGTCTTTGACGACGGTCGCGATGCAATCGACATTGCGCTGGTGGGTGTAGAACCCGGCCAACCAGGCGAACCAGATATTGTCGCCGGGCGTGGTCTGGGGCGCGACCGGAGCAGTGAGGCAATTATCGACGCCAACGTCGTAATGCTGGGCCAAGTGCAACTGGGCGACACGATCACAGTGAAGGTGACACAAGGCACAGATGAAGAATTGTACGATCTAACCGTAGTAGGCATCAGCGATGGGCGCAAATTTCAACTGCGCCCCGGCACCATCTTTGTGCCTTACTTGCAATGGGAAAAGATTCGCCCCCAATCTGGCCAGGATAGTGGCGAGGGCGAACTAGTCTCTAACATTGTAGCCGTGAAATTGGCAGATCCGGCCGCATGGCAAACGATGGCGACGACATTAGAGACAGAGGTGAGCAAAGTAGAAGTCGTTGATCGCAAAACGGCTTATGAAGCCTTTCCCGGCTATGCGCAACAGCAAAGTACGCTCGATACGCAGCGCTATTTTACCTTTTTTATTGGTATTTTGGTGATCGGTGGCTTTTTTCAGATTCAAACGCTGCAGAAAGTCGCTCAGATTGGCATGCTCAAAGCAGTGGGCGCCTCTAATTTTATCGTTGCCATGGCGGCCCTGACGCAGATTGTGGCGGTCAATGCTTTTGGTGTCCTGCTTGGCACGGCTGGCACATTGGCGCTGGCCACTGCGATCCCACCTAGTGTACCGGTCGTTTTTGTGGGGCAGTCCGCCGCAACCGCGATTATTGCGCTGCTCCTGATTGGGCCGCTGGGTGGCATGGTGTCAGTTTGGATTTTGCTGCGTGTTGAACCGTTGACAGCATTGGGGTTAGCCCAGTAGGATTTACGATTGACGATTTTTGATTTACGAAGTTATTCGTAGACCTGCTCTCTTGTAAATCCAAAATGGCGTCAGTGAATCGACCCGCGTAGATCGTAAATCAAAAATCGTCAATCGTAAATTGCAGGTGGATTTATGACAGAAGCACTCACAGCAACTGGGGTAACTAAAATCTATGGCAGCGGCGTTGGCGCAGTAACGGCGGTCAACAATGTTTCGTTTGCGATCCAGCCGGGGGAATTTGTGGCGCTGGTCGGGCCAAGCGGATCGGGCAAAACGAGTATGTTGGCGATGTTGGCGGGTCTGTTGCAACCCAGCAATGGCCACATTGCGATTGCCGGCCAAGAGCTAAGTAGGATGAGTGAGCGCACCCGTACGCGTTTTCGCGGCCAGTCGATTGGATTCTCTTTTCAGGCCAACAATCTGGTGCCCTATTTAACTGCCCAAGAGAATGTGGAACTGATGTTGCGCTTGAACCGCAAGATGAATCGCCAAGGCCGCCAACGGGCAATCGACCTGTTAACCCGGTTGGGCTTGGGGGATCGTTTGGGCAATTATCCCGGTCAACTTTCGGGCGGCCAACAGCAGCGTGTGGCCATTGCGCGGGCCTTGATCCACGAGCCGAGTGTGGTATTGGCCGATGAACCAACCGCCAGCCTGGACACCGAGCGCGCCAACCAGGTAGTTTCTACCTTTGCCGAGTTAATTCACGAGCAGCAGCGCGCCGGTGTGATGGTGACGCATGATCTGCGCATGTGTAAATATGTGGATCGGGTGATTCAGATGGTCGATGGGAAGGTAAGCCAGATTTTGACCGACCGGCGCGAGATCGCGGCGATGGCCAAAATGCATGAGGTGAGTGCGGTGTGATGGACGATTTTTGATTGACGATTTACGAAGTTATTGGATATACGCAGAAACTTCGCAAATCGTCAATGGAGCGCTTAGGCTAGACTCAACACGGAATACTTTTGGCTGTAGTTGGTTGGTGGGGTCTGCACTTCCGGACGCTTGGCATCGTCAACAGCAAGTGGAGCGAGATCAAGATCATCGACAACGTCTGGGCAGCAAATTTGTAGCCAGGCCAGAGCCTCTTGTTGTAAACGGCGATCGCGCGTCTGGCGGGCATCTTTGAGTGCACGGACCAACATACTGTCCGTCAGATCCAAATCTGTCTCGTGGGCAAAAGCAGTGTTATGGCCCACCCCGCACGATATTTTATGAATCATTTGTCTCCTACCCTGGAATAAGAAGGGGCGCCCTCACCAGACGCCCCTTATCTTCAAGCTGGACTATAGCAGCTCGGCTGTCACCGTCGGTCTGCTACACACTGGCGTTACGGTATCCTCAGAACGGAATATCGGCCGTGGCCATCCGTCGTCGGCTGGGCGCTAATTCCTGCACTTGGAATCCGCTGCTATTCTCTTCGTCACCGAGATCGCCGTGATCACCGTGGCCATCACCACTCAGGAACTTGATCAGCCGCGCCGTGACTTCAATGGTCGTGGCCAGGTCACCGGTCTTACTGGTGTACGTGCTTGCCTCTTCCACTTCGCCGATCACCATCACCTGGCGACCTTTGGTGAGGTATTGGCTGACGGTCTCCGCCTGCTTTTGCCAGGCAGTCACGCGGAACCAGGTGGTCTTCTCGTTCTTTTCACCACTCTGGGTGGTCCAGCGGCGGTGGACAGCCAACCGGAAATTGCAAACCGGGGTGCCATTGGCAGTGTGACGCAGTTCGGGCTCATTGCCCACATTGCCGATCAAAATGATTTGTTGGTACATAGAATTTACCTGCTTTCTTTTTCGCTACTAGTTAAGGGTTATCGTCTCGTCATGCCTATAGGTGGTAGAGGTCGTTGCAGATCACTACCACCCACAAGCGTGGCAACAGGTATTCAAAACGTTACGCGGGCACAGCTTCGGCATGGCCATTCACACTGTTGCTGACAGTGGTGTTGACCACGGTTAACGTCTGGCGCTTGCGCTTCAACTTTTTCATGCCCTCCACCAACTTCTGAATCTGCTCGGAGGTCAAATCTTCATAGTTGTTGGATACACCGCCGGTAATGCGTTCGACGTTGTGCTGGCTCACTTGTTCCCACTGTTCCGCATACAGTTCCTGGCCCAGTTGTTGAAACTGGTTGCGCAGGGCGTCTGACAGCGGCTCTAAGGCAACGCTGCGCTCTTCTGGTTCAGCATCACTATTGCTATTTTGAAGGCCGTTTTGAAAGAGCTCGGCGACCTCATCCTTGGGTTCCATCGTGCGCCGATAGTGCTGCACGATGATGCCTTCCAGGCGGGCTTTGGCGCGATCGGTAAAGTGACGGCCGCTGCCATCATATTCAACCCAAACCGTGGGCAATTGATAGAGATAACGGCCAAGGCCAAACATGGCGCAGGCTCGCTTAAAGGCTTGTGCTTCCGCACTGGTGCCGGCAATTTCCGAGCGTTCGGACTGGCTGTCGGGCTCACCGGTGCTGCTGCGCGTGATGCCTTGAATCGTCAAGTGGCAGACGATGCGATCACCCCAGGGTGTATAGGTAACCGACCAATCGATGCCACAAACCTCATCCAAACGGTTTTGGTAGGCACGCAAATCGGCATAGGCGAGCGCCAAAGCTTTGGTCTGATCTTTGTTGACACTGCCTGGCTTCCAAGTAACGTGTGAGGGGTGAAAAGGCTTGCGCAGTTCTTGGAGGATTTCGTTCATATTATCAGTCTTCATGGCTCTTTTCTTCCTGTGAAAGGTACGGTTATAGTAAGTGTAGGTAATCAACTGGCGTTCCGTGCAAAACAATGAGGCTCAGCTAAGAAAATTGTGCAAACCGATGATTTCACCAGCGGTAAATGATTGCGTTTGCACAATTTCGTCTGATGAGCAAACAACGATGAAAAAGTTGCATCAATACAAAAAGGGGTGACGGGCAAAATCTTCCCCAATTTGCTCTTCTTCTATAGCGGCCAAGGCCTCTCCGCTGTATTGGCCCACTGACGCTCCGTTGCCCTGGCGCATTTGGGTCAGTGTGTAGTCCATGAACTCAGCCTCATTCATGTTGTCGGTCACTACAGTCGTCCCGGTTGCGATTGGCTTGCTCACACCATTGGCAACCCCCAATTGATCGATTTCCCCAAAGGTAGGTTCTGGGAATTTGAATTCGGGTGGCGCCGCTTGGCGGCGATGCAGCCATTCCGAGGCATAGCTCACAAACTCTGCGAGATCCAGTACGGCAGTCACGACAGTGGCTTCTCCATCTACATCACTGAGCCTGCGCAACAGGCTTCGATCATTGGTCCGGATTTGTTCAAGAAGATGGTCTAGGAAACCGGCTTCGCCTAAATTTGTGGTTACAATTGACGTAACCACGACGGCGGTAGTCATTATTTTTGTGTCCCTTCTTTTTCCACAATTCCTACCATGTTTAGCGAACTTCTACACCCCTATTATAGACCAAGTGTTCTATTTTTGTCAACATTTATATTGGTTAATTTAAGAAAAAATCGCATTACTGTCATTACAAAAATTAAAATCACTCGTGTAAAAATAAATTTTAGAACAAGGCGAAAAATCTTCTCGATATTTAGTTCTGGTGTTGACGAAAAATAGATTCTATAGTACATTTGCGAACAACGGCCGATGGGAAGCTCTCCTTATTTTTTAGCCTATCCAGAACGAATTTTTTGCTCACTGTCGGTTTTACTCATCAGCTTCAAATCAAAGTAACAACAGCGCACTGCCAAAAGAGGAGAAAATTTATGTCGGCCCATAACCCCGGACGCCCACCAAAGCAAGCTGCCCAAAAACGCCAACAGCTTCACTTCAGCCTGTATGACGAAGATATTCAACGCCTAGAAGAACTTACCGATAATCGGAGTGAATTTATTCGTCAATGCATTGCGAAAGCCTGGTCTGAACAGCATGACGGCGACCAAACCTTAACGCTGACTGTACCCAAGTGGTTGATTCGAGAAGTAGTGTGTTTGATTAAACAGCGCACATCACCGGGCCGGGCCGCCGTTGTCGAAGCTTTAGTCGAGGAATTATTTGCCACCCCATGAAGGAGAGGCCATTTAAGGATGCAATCACCGCCTGGTGCATTGTTTGGGATCGCTTTTTACAGAGCAAATAAACCAGAAAAATAAAGCGCCACCAGCAATCGATTGCTGGTGGCGCTTTATTTTTCTGGTTTATTTGCTCTGTAAAAAGCGATCCCAAACAATGCACCAGGC
>JBBRVA010000358.1:0-7910 GCA_038247295.1 Caldilineales bacterium
GGAAAACATGGCTGTCCCATACTGGGCCAGCCAGGGAATCGGCGTTCTCATCAAGCCCAGGTCGCGCAGCATCAAGTTGAGCACGCCAGTCAGATCCAAGATCCAGCGCCAACTGAGCGCTGTGACCACCGTCGGTGCGACCCAGGGCATGAGCAACAATCCGCGCCAAAGACCGCGCCACACCAGCGGCTGGTTGAGCACCAACGCCATGATCATGCCGACAAATAGCTTGAGCACTACCGAGCCGATCGTAAAGATAAAGCCGTTGCGCACCACTTGCCAGAAGAATGGATCGTCCAGCAGTAACTCGCGGTAATTCTCCAAGCCAATAAAACGCCCCACCATCCCAATCGTCTTGTCCTGCAAGGTGATCCAAATCGCCGACGCAATCGGATAGGCCAGCAGCACGAACAAAATTAGAATTAATGGGATGAGTAAGACGTAGGCCAGCGCAAAGTCCCGCCCCAATTTGCGCCACAATGGCGGGCGCGGTTTTGTCTGCGCGGCAACGGCGCGGCTACCAATCTCTACGGCCATGAAAGTTGTCTCCTTTGAGGGGAGGTAGACAAGTAGATAGGTAGACAGGGAAACAGGTAGACAAGTACGCGCACCTACTTGTTTCCCTGTCTACCTGTTTCCCTGTCTACCTGTTTACCTACTTCTGCAACTGCGCCTGCCAGTCATCATACCACTTCAAGAGCGCGGCATTGGCCTCGGCAATTGCATCGTCATTGCTCCAGCCATCGACCAAAACGCGGTTGAGCATTTTGGCCATCGTGTGATCCATCCAGGCATCGAGAATCCACGGTGTGGTTAGGCCGGGATAGCCCTGCGGACGCGTGTCGGGCACCATGTCGGCCAACACCTTGCGCGCTGGATCCTGCCACATTTCGTCCTGCAACATATCCTTGTAGACGGGCAACATATTGCCACCGCCAGCTTCATAGAAGGGGCGCAACTGATCCGGGGCAAAGATATGCTCTAACAGCTGTAGGCAAAGTTCCGGGTGTGTACTCGTGTTAAAGACGCCCCACTGGTAGTAATAGCCAGAGACAAAGCGGCCTTTAGGCCCGGCGGGGAGCGGAATAACGACCGTCTTGGCCAGTAATTCTGGGTCTTCGGTTTGGAGATAGCGCAAGACGCTGCCGGTGTTGAGTGTCATACCCACAATCTCACTCTGATAAGCGCGGTTGTTGCCACCATCGTCCCACGTGGGACCGTCGGGCGGGATCACACCGGCATCCCAGGCAGCCTTGATAAAGTCCAGTACTTGGCGGGTTTCCGGCGAATCGATGGCCGGTTTGCCTTCTTCGTCCCACGTTTTGCCGCCATAGGACCAGAGCATGGAGGTGAAGGAAACTTCCGAATCCCAGGACGGCGTGCCCATCTGCATGCCCCAACCCCAGAATTGATTCTCTGGATCATTCATGGCTTGGGCCGCCGCCAGCGTTTCTTCCCAGGTTTGCGGTAGAGCCAAGCCCAGTTCATCGAGCTTGTCTTTGCGCACATAGAAAATCTCGGTCGAGCTAAACGACGGCACGGACCAATGTTTACCGTCAGCGGTCTGACCAGCCAAGAAAGCGCCATCGGTAAAGCCACCCTCTAGTTGGTTCAAGTTTTGCATAATCTCGCTGGTTTCGACCAACACCCCATTTTGGATAAATTGCGGCAGGTCATTCTGTTCAATATCGGCGCAGTCGGGGAATTGTTTACTCTCCAACGCTGTTTGCCAGCGTGGCGTGCGCTCGTCTTGCGACATGCGCGCCAGGTCGATCTCAACGCCATTTGCCTCGCCCCACGCTTTGATCTGGTCATCCTGAACCTTGTCCGCATCCGGCGTAAAGGTGGTCGACGCCCAAATTGTCAGCTTGGGCTTGGCCGCGGCGCCTGTGTCTGGTCCGGCAGCCGGTGCGACACAGGCCGAGAGCACGAAAATCAACAGTAACATGGCAACCCTAAAAACCGATCGAGAACGCTTACGTTGAATACCCATAGAATGCTCCTTGATGAAAATGGACAGCTTGAAAGTTGGAAATAATTGAGCCTCCATTGGGGGGATGGAGAGTGGAACACATTACACTGGTGCATCTGGGCGTAAATAGCTACGCAGTAAGACGGTGAGTCAGTAAGACAGTAGGACAGTACCCACTGTCTTACTGACTCACTGGCTAACTACTTGTGCCGCACTGTCCTACGCCGGTGCGACAGATTCCCCGGTGCGCGCCGATTCCCAGGCCGCCTCGACAATCGCCACGGCGGCCCGACCATCTAGCCCAGAGACGGTCGGCGGGCGCTTGTCCAACACATCGTCGATAAAGGATTGGGTCTGGGTAAAGAAGGCTTCCAGGCGCGCTGGATCGAGCGGGCGCTTGATAAAGTCGATGGCCGGCTGCTCCCAGACCAGTTCCCAACGATCCCCGTTGCTCAAGTGCAGCTTGCCATAGCCGTCAATGTCCAGGATGCCCTTTTCACCGACGACGATGTAGCGATGTTGGCTGGTCGTCAGTTGCGCAGAAGGCACTTCGAACGAAGTCCACTGCTGGCCGGCGACGCCATTGGTAAAGGTAAGTTGAGTCATGGCACTGAGGCCAGGCGCTTTGACGCTGCCGTAGGTGGTAACATGGCTAAAGACGCGGTGTACTTCGGACCCAGTCCAAAAGCGCATAATGTCAAAGTTATGCACGCCCATGTCCAAAAAGGCGCCGCCATTTTCCGGCAGCGCAGCCCACGAGGCGGTGTCGATGACATAATTCTGGCCCAACGATTGGCCGCGGATCATCTGCACGCGGCCGATCGCACCGTCATCGATCAGCGCTTTGGCGCGCGCTGGTGTGCCGCGAAAACGCAACGTCTGGATCACTTCCAGCGTTACGCCGGCCCGCGCACAGGCGGCGATCATGGCGTCACAATCCGCAACCGAGGTGGCCATCGGTTTTTCGACCAACACATGTTTGCCCTGTTCCGTCGCAGCCAACACCTGTTCACGGTGCAAGCTGTGCGGCGTGGCAATCAACACGGCGTCGACATCGGGACGCGCCAGCAGATCGGCGTATTCGGCGACATAATCGACGCCGTAATTGGCGGCCAAGCCCGGTGCACGGCGGCCGCCACTGATGGCAACCAGTTTGCCACGTGTATTATATTTGCTGATGCACTCGGCATAAGTCTGGCCCATATAGCCCGAACCGAGCAGGGCGATGCCTAAATCGCTCATCCTAGCCTCATTTCTTGCGCAAGCGCCGGTTAGCGATAATCATCGGGATTGTAGATGTCGGCGGTTCCGGTTGGCTGCCAACCGAGCACCGCTTTGGCGTGGCTGATGTCGCGCCAGCGATATTTGTTCTCGGAAATGGCGTCGAAAATGTCGAATTTGAGTGACATCGGCGCCGAGAGACACTTGTCGATCATCTGCACGCAATCCTCATGGGCCAGGAAGCCGGGGAAGTGGCGCAGCAACTTGGGACGATTGGTGTCCAACACCGCACCCAGGCGGATACAAAGCACGGATATGCCATAGGTGTCAGCGAACCAGCGGCCGGTCGCCTCACCAAAGAGTTTGCCAATCGAATAAGGCGCGTCGGGCCGTGGTGGATCCGTGTGTTTGAGCAGTGGCCAACTTGCCCCCACTTCTTCATACTTGCCAGCGGCCAAGCGACCATAGGGCAGGCTATCATCATATTCGTAGCCGCACATCGTGCCACCGGTACTGCCAAAGACAATCCGCTTGACGCCGGCCGCTTGCGCCGCTTCAAAAACATTGACGGTGCCGGCCATCGTCGTCGAATAGATCTTAGACCAGTTGGACAGATCCTTAGTCTCGGCGGACAGATGCAGCACCATGTCGATGCCTTGGAAGGCCGGCTTGATCGCTGCGGCGTCGTTGATATCCGCTTGCAAACACGGAATGCCTTCGACATGGCTGCGATTTAGGGCGCTGAACGTATATTTGTCGGCCAGGTTGCGGATGGTCAGCCCGCCGATCAGACCACTTGCACCGGTCACTAAGACCTTTGGTTTTCCATCAGATGCTTGGTTTGGCATGGTTCTCTCCTGTGGATGTGGGTAAAAATGTGCCCGGCACTTCCCGTTGCGGCGGGTGATCAGACGGTCTTAAGGCTCGCTAACTGCGTTAAGTGCCGGGCACATGGCAATCAAATTTTATTTTCGTTCTCGCTAAAGGGGATCCAATCACCCAATTCGATACTGTTCGATCACTTCCTCTACAATCTCGATGCCCAGGCCGGGGCCGGTGGGTATGGTGACAAAACCAGCGTTGACTTGCGTCGGTTCGGTCACTAGTTGGTCGCGGAAGGGGTTTTCGTAGGTGTCTAACTCCAACATCGGCGTTTCGGTGGTGCGCGCCCACGAAGCATCGGGCAGTAAGGCTAATAGTTGCAACGTGGCCGCAATCACCACCGCGCCGCCCCAGCAATGCGGCACGCTCGGCACCCCCCACAAGCGCGCCAGCTCGGAAATAAAGAGACACTCAGCAAAACCGCCACACAGGCTGACATCCGGCTGGACAATATCCATGGCGTGGCGCATCAGCACGGCTTTGAAGGCCCCACGTGAACCCAATGCCTCGCCGGCAGCAATCGCAATATCAAGCTTGTCGGTCAAGATTTCGTAGGCGGCGTAGTCGGGCTGGGGCAGCGGCTCCTCGAACCAGTAGAAGTCGAGCGCCTCCAACCCACGCCCGACCTGAATCGCCTTGGAAAGTGAATAAGCGCCGTTGCCATCGGCCATTAGCAACACGGATGGCCCCACCGCGTCGCGCACGGCAGTGGCGGCGGCCAAATCTCGCGCCACAGGCAGACCGCCGAGGCGCATCTTGAGCGCGCCGAAGCCCCGCGCGACCAGCGCCACCGCTTCGGCAGGATATTGTTCTTCGGCATCTAGCCCTGCCGTATAGTTCATGGCCGAGGCGTAGACGGGCACCTGGTCACGCAGGCGGCCGCCGTATAATTCGGCGATCGACAAGTTGAGCGCCTTGCCGCGCAAATCGTGCAGCGCGATATCAATCGCGGCCACGGCCAGCGGATTGCCAAAATTGGGCCCCCAGAGCTGTCGCCAGAGCCGGCGATGCTCCAGCGGGTTCTGGCCGATCAGCGCTGGGGCAAATTGTTCCTTGATCAACGCTTGCACCGCGCCAATCGGCGCCGTCTCGCCCCAGCCGACCAGCCCTTCGTCCGTGCTGATCTTGACCAGCAAGGTTTCGCGGTACGGATAAAGCATGGTCGACGGCCCAATCGCCCGCGGCAATTTATGCTGGAGCAGATAGGTTTCAACTGTGCTAATTTTCATGACGACTATAGCTCCAGACGCAAATGGGTTTCGGCATGGAAGAAGTGCAGTTTTTCACGCGGCAACTGCAAAGTAACCGTTTCACCAACACTCAAACGGCGATCTGGCTCGACGCGCGCGGTCAGCGACAGACCCGCGCGGCCGACTTCGACATAGGTGTCGGAACCGAGCGGTTCGAGCAAGGCGATCTGGCCGACAAAACTAGCCGGTGTCTGCGTTAGATCACCCTGTACAAGGCCGACATCCTCGGCCCGAATGCCAAGCAAAACCGGTTGGTCTTTGGCGATCATGGCATCGCGTGCGCCAGCGTTTTGCGGCCACTTGATTTGGATGCCGTCAGCACTGAACGACAGCACACCATTGGCGGCATGCAGCGTGCCTTGCAAGATGCCCATGCGCGGTTTGCCGATAAAGGTGGCTACATAATAATGCTGTGGTCGGCGATAAATCTCTTCGGCTGGCCCATATTGCACGACTTCGCCGTTGCGCATGACGGCAATATAATCGGAGAGCATCATCGCCTCTTCCTGATCGTGCGTCACAAAGATCGAAGTCGTCTTGAGCTGTTGGTGCAGTTTTTTGATCTCGATGCGCATGCGCGTACGCAGCGCGGCATCCAAGTTGGAAAGCGGTTCATCAAAGAGAAAAACCTTGGGCTCTTTGACCATCGCCCGCCCCAGGGCCACACGCTGTTGCTGACCGCCCGAAAGCTGCGAAACGCGGCGTTCGAGCAGCGCTTCCAGTTCGAGCACCCGCGCCACCCGCCGCACGCGTTCATCGATCTCGCTTTTGGGCCGCTTCAACAATTTGAGGGCAAAGGCGATATTGCCGTAAACATTCATGTGTGGGTAGAGCGCGTAATTCTGAAAGACCATCGCCATGCCCCGTTCGTGGGGCGCCCAATCGGTGATCTTTTGGCCGTCCAGCAAAATATCACCCTGGGTCGCTTTTTCCAGCCCCGCGATCAGGTTGAGGGTTGTGGTCTTGCCACAGCCAGATGGCCCCAACAGCGTGACAAAGGCCTGGTCGGGAATATCCAGCGAGACCTCTTTAACCGCCTGCACGGGACCAAATGACTTGGCCAGACCACGCAACTCGACTCGACTCATGCCAATCGCTCCTAAAATTACTACGGAAAAATAGAGTTGTTGCGCAATAAATTTAACCCCAGCAAATAATTAATGTAACTGTTCAGGCTATAAATTACTACAGCGGATTTAGATAGGAACGGATGGTTGGCTATGTTGACAAAATCCGTTTCTGTCTAAATCCGCTGTAGTAGGCTGAATAGTTACTAATTAATTGTGAATAATTAATAATTAATGGTTAATTTTTGTTGCATCGTCGCCGCGAGCAACGGGTCATCTCCCGCTCATTAATTGTTAATTGTTAATTATTCACAATTAATTATTCATCCCTGTTATCTCGCACCCTCTCTCATTAGAACTTAATACCTTCCACCAACCCGCGGATAATGAAGCGGTTGAGGATAAAAACGAGCAACACCGGTGGAATCAGCGTCAGCATCCCCGCCGCGGCGATCAGTGAATTGTCGGAATGAAAGGAGGTGCTGACCAGGGATGAGAGGCGCACGGTAACGGGTACGGCGAAATTGGAGGAGAGGATCAAGCCAAAGAGAAACTCATTCCAGGCGCCGATAAAGGCAAAGATCGCCGTTGCCACAATCCCTGGCGCGGTGACCGGGATCAAGACGCGCAAGAGCGCGCCCAGCCGCGAGCAGCCATCCATGCGCGCCGCCGCTTCCAACGCATAGGGCACCTGCTCGAAGAAGCTCTTCAACATCCAGATCACATAGGGCAACAGAAACGTCGTATAGACGATGATCAGGCCCAGGTGACTGTCGAGCAGACGAAAGTTGCGCAGCAGCAGAAACATAGGGATGACCAAAATCATGGCCGGCACCATGCGCGTGACAATACTGACGGTTAGAAAAAGATTCTTGTGCGGCACATTCAAACGCGCCAACGGGTACGCGGCCAGCGAACCAAAGATCAGGCAGAAGACCATCGTAACAAAGGCGACGATAGCGCTGGTTTGCAGCGCACCCAGGAAGGATGGCTCCGCTAGCATGGCCGTAAACCAGCGCAGGCTGACATCTTCCAGTTGCAAGCGCGGCGGCACCGAGACATAGTTGATCTCCGGCTGCACGCTCATAATCGCAATCCAGATCACCGGCGCTACGGTCCAGAAGAGAAAGAAGACGACGGTGCTATAGAAGAGGACGGGCCGCAGCCAGCCGCCCATTGATCTTGGCATGCGCATTTCCTTAATCATCGTTCAGAAATAACTTGTAGATTTATTCGAGATTAGAGATTAGAGATTAGAGATTGCGCCCTGTCAATCTCTAATCTCTCTTATTCTTGGACGATTACTTACGACTTCTGCTGGCGAGATTGCATCGACCAGAGCGATAGGCTGCCCATAACAATGATCAGCAGCGCCAACAAGACGGCCAGCGCCGACGCTTTGCCCAGGCTCAAACGCTCGAAAGCGTTGAGAAAGACCAAAAAGCTAAGTACAACCGTGCCTTGGCCCGGTCCGCCGCGCGTGAGCGTAAAGATCAGGTCAAAGGTTTGTAACGAAAC
>JBBRVA010000359.1:0-7905 GCA_038247295.1 Caldilineales bacterium
ACGCGGTACGGGGAGAGCGGGGCTTCTTCCAGAGTGAGTTTGGGCATCCATTCGGCCAACCACCCTTGCTTGATCGTTGCAATCGCCTGGGCAATTTCTGCACTACGCCCGCGTGGCTTGCCACCGAGCTGCTGGCGAATTTCTGCTACCAGGCCTTCCAAGACCAAGCGGGCATCGCCGACCAGCGCATGGTCCACGGCCACATCCTTGTTGATATCGGCCGGGTCGAGCGTGGCGTGGACGTAAATTTTGCCCTTGGGCATCTTCAGACCAAAACTTGTAATGCTAAAGCTACAGCCGATACCAAAGATCAGGTCGGCATTGTGCAGAAACTGGTGTACAGTCTTTGGAATCGCACGACCGCCGGAGCCCAACGCCAACGGATGATTCTCGGGAAACGAACTCTTACCGCCCAAACTGGTGGTGACGGGCGCTTCCAGCAGTTCGGCCAGTTCGCGCAGGGCTTGCCAACCTTGGGCATAATGGACACCCTGGCCAGCGTAGATCACGGGTCGTTCGGCGGCCAGCAAAACCTGTGCCACCTGACGTATTTCGGCGGGGTCGGGCGCATAGCGCGTGGTGGGTGTGGGGCGATAAACCAGCGGTTCTGGCACTTCCTCGTTCATCAGATCCGAGGGGATTTCGACCAGCGCCGGCCGTGGTCGGCCATTGCGCACCTGTGTAAAGGCACGCCGCATAGCATCCGGCACCGCTTGGGGCATCACGACTTGTTCACACGATTTGGTGACGTGCTGAAAATTGAGAAACGAGTTGAAGTTGGGCGGTACATTGGTCAAGGCGCGGGTATAGCCCATGGGCAACACAACAATCGGGGCCGACTCGCCGTAGGCCTGGGCCACGCCGCCAAAGGCGTTCTCGGCGCCAGGTCCACTCTGCATACAGAAGACACCGATCTTTTGTCCGGAAGTCATGCGGGCCAGGGCATCGGCCATGTGTAAGCCGATCCGCTCCTGACGCACAATAATCGGACGGATGTCCAACTTGGCGGCGGCTTCGATCAGCGGGTTGACGGGATAGGCGAAAAGGTACTCGACCCCTTCCGCTTTTAGAATGTGGGCAATGGCATCAACGACCTTCATCAGCTTTCTCCTTGTGCGAACTGGCTAGGGTGGTTTTCGATTGTAGTGCTTTTTGGATAGGGGGAGCAGACATCCAGTTCTATTGTAGTCGAAAGTACGAATTTGTGTAAGTCGCATTTATGCACGAGGCGTTCTTTGCGGTTAAAAATGAATTTTGTCAGTCCTCAACATTGAAATCTGTGTCTGTCTGTGTACAAATATAATAAATGTCGAATGCAGATTGCCTATAGGTCAGGGTTGAATAGATTCTGCCCCGAGGGTGATATGATCAGATCAAAAAGCCGCGCCCCAATTTTCGGCAATAAGGAGGCGGTGGGCAACGCTTCAATCGGCAACCAGCACACCCCAATCTGATCAGGATCCGGCTGTTCTGGCACGCCTAACTCGCTGCCGAGCCGCAACTCACAGCGAAAAACCAAGCGCAATTCGTGCCCATTATCATAGGTAGCCCCATCACGTTCTGGATGATATTCGTTGACCAGCAAGAGTGGGCCGACGATGACATCGGCGCCGGTTTCTTCGCGCACTTCGCGGCAGACGGCAACCGGGATCGGCTCGTTCGGTTCCACCCCGCCGCCCGGCAAGCCAAAGTGGCGACCGAAGCGCGCATCGTCGTACTCAATGAGCAGAATTGCCCCATGCTGTACGATCACGGCATCGACAGCCACGCGGATGTGGGCCATGCCGGCTACCACTTATACGCTTCGCGCACCGGGCTAAAAATGTCCAGCGCACGACAGGGCTGTTCAAAGACGCGCACGCTGTGTTCGACGCCGCCAGGAATTATAAAGATGTCGCCGGGTTTGACGATGCGCGTCTCGCCACCAATCGTAAACTCCATCTCGCCTTCCAGCATGATGCCGGCCTGCTCGTGGGGATGGCTGTGCAGCGGCACCACGGCATGCGGCGCTAATTCCAGCAAGTTGAGCAACACATTTTCACCCCAAAAGCTGCGCGCCACCATCCCTGGCAACAGTTCCTTAGGGGTTCGTTCGCTCGGATCGTAGAAGTACATAGTTTTCTCCTTATCTAGGTTAAAGGTGTTGAGTAGACAAGGAGATAGGTAGACAGGTGACATCTACCTGTTTCCTTGTCTACCTGCTTCCCTGTCTACCTATTTCCCTGTCTACCTATTTCCCTGTCTACACGTCACAACCACTTATTCCACGCAATATCGACCATCACAGACAGATCATCTCGATCATGCGCTTGTAAACATCGACCGCGCCCGAGAGCTGCGCGACGTCGATCCACTCGCCCACGGTGTGGGCCTGGGCGATGTTGCCTGGGCCTAAGATCACCTGTTGGGCGATGTGTTTTTGATAGACCAACGCCTCGGTGCCAAAGGGCACCGTCTCGGCCTGGGCGAGCCCCGTGGCTTGGCGTGCCATCTGTACGATTTCGGCGTCTGGCGCGACATGAAACGGACCAGCCCCGCGCCACTTTACTTCCAGATCATATTGGCGTGCTTTTTCCGCGATCAAGGCCACGGCTTCCTCGTGGTTGACATTGGGCATGGTGCGCAAACTCAAGGTGCAAACCGTCTTGGCCGCGGTCACGTTCGACTTGCAGCCAAAATCGTTGATCACCATATTAAAACCAAAGGTCGGTGGATCAAACTCGTGGTTTAAATAGCGCGCATCGCTCTTAAACAAGGGGGCCAAGGCCGCCATTTCGGCCAGAAATGGCGCAATCAGAAAATTGGCCGAGACGCCGCTATCGGTGCTGGTGTGGGCCGCCCGCCCGTGGGCAGTTACATAAACATGGATGCCGCCTTTGTGGGCATAGACCGGTCGCATCTGTGTGGGTTCGGCCACCACGCCATAGGTAGGCCAGCCGTCCTGGAAAAAGGTCGATTCTTTCGCCACCTGATAGGCGCCCCCATAGCCGATTTCTTCATCGGCGGTGACAACAATGTAGAGCGGTTGGCGAAGCTGCGCTGGATCAATCTGGGCAGCGGCCAGGATCGTCGCCGCCAGTGGCCCTTTCATATCGCAACTGCCACGCCCGAGCAGGCGACCATTTTCAACCACAGGATCAAAGGGTAGCCACCCTTGATCACCCGGCACCGTGTCGGAATGGGAAAAAAAGCCGAGACCGCCGCGCCCTTCGCCCAACTTGGCAACCAGGCTGACCTTCTCTTCCCCCGTCGGTTCGGTGTAGGCCAGCCGCTCGACGGTGAAGCCGATCTGGCTTAGTTGTGCTTGCAGAAAGCTAGAAATTTCGGCATTGCTCGTACTGCTAACCGAGGGGATAGCGACAAGTTCTTTGGTGAGTTGAATCACATCATAGGGCATGAGCAGAGAAGCGTTCCTTTCCGTTTGGATGAGACAGGTAAATAGGTAAATAGGTAAATAGGGAGATAGGTAGACAGGGGCTACTTGTTTACCTGTTTACCTGTTTACCTGTTTACCTATCTCCCTGTCTACTTACTCCGGCGCCAACATAAAATCGAAGAGCCAGACCGCGGTATCCTGATCATCATTGTTCAAGGTTGCCACCATCTGCGCGGTGTAGATCGTATCTGGATCGATGGTAAAATTCGATGGGCGCTGGAAGTCGCGGCGCGGCCAACGATTTCCCCATTCGGCAAAGACCCATACATTGTCGCAGGTTGCCCCGCTATTGCCAAATGCACAATAAGGCGCATCATTTTCGGTGCGCGAATAGACGGTGTCTCCCGTATTATCATCGCTGATCTGAATATCGACCCCACGAATACCGCGGCCATTGCTCCGCCCGTCAGCACTCACTTCTAACTGGAAGACCATGCGCCCGTGGAAGATAACCAGGGGCAGTTGATCATCGCCACGATCGACGATTTCTACATCGCTGGGAATTAATAAGCGGCCGTCGAATTTGTCTTCGTCGACATTGCCATCGGGTTTGGGATGGGGTATATAACTAGCCGCAAACGGATTCGCCACGCGCGGCAGATCGCGCAGCGGCTGCGCGCATGTGATCAGATTGGCGTCGGTGCTCACCCATCCGTTCTGGTTATTATTGCCCGGCGCCACAACGGTGATCCACTTGAGATCATTGAGGATGCCAGTCGCCGTCACCCGTGTGCCGGTTGATAATTTGCGCAACACGCGATAAGTCGTGCCCGGTCCTGCGCGCAGATTCAGATTCTGGGCCTTCACCGTACAGGCAATGGTCACAGCCTGTGCGAGTGGCGAAAAGGCCAGCGCTGCCTGCGTCTGAAACAACGGCAACACCAATCCGATCAATACCAAAGCGAGCAGCGCGGTGCGCAGAACATTCCAACCTACATATCTATAGTAGTCACTCATCCTTCGCCTCCCTCTTCTAAATTCTTAATCTCTTCTTCAACCTGTTGCTTGTAAAAACCACACAAACAGTGGACAGTTTCCAGATCAGCCTGCTGATCCGGGCTGCTCACGGGTGTATCTGCCGCCATACATTGGGCATAATTTGTTTGCGCCTGCTGTAACGACGCCTTTGCCGCGGCCTTCTCCTCTGGCGCGCGGTAGATATAGCCCTGGGCTCGATAGGTAGCGCCCAAACCAAGATAAACATATTGGCTAAAGCCATAGCGGGTATCGCCCGCCACGTCGTTGAGTGTCGTTTGAAAACTAGCCACGGCGGCCTGTAATTCAGTCTCGGCCGCGGCAAGCTCGCCATTGCGTACATAGATCTCGCCGGTAAGCCGTTGGGCATTGCTCAACATTAATTGTGCCACCTGCAATACAGACGGCCAGAAGCTACTCGATTGCTTGTCGGCGGGCATTTGGGCAACAATTGCCTCCGCCTTTGTCTTCGCCGCGGTAAACGCTTGGGTAGCCAGTTGAACATCGGCTAGCGCTTGCTCGTCGCTAACCGGCAGTAAAACTGAATTTGTCGCCAGCGGCGCGGCCAGTGCGGGACATGCGTTGACCAGCGTGGCGTTACTGGCTTCCAGGTTGCCAGCCACAAGATACAACTGGGCGCGCTGATAATAAACTTTGCCCAGCCCGATTTGGGCATTAGGGTAGTCCGGGTTGAGCATGAGCGCCGCCTCGAATTTTTGCTGCGCCAGATCCAACTGCTGCAACGTCAAAGCTTCATGGCCGGCAAAGTAGGTAAAGACTGAGCGACCTTTTTGATCTTCCCAATTGACAAGGTCTGCTTCTGCCGCCTGAAAAATGTGCAACGCCGCTTCTGGATCGCCAATAATTTCCTGGGCCAACCCTTGCGCCAGCCAAATCAAGGCTCTCGCCCGCAGACTGAGCAAAGCGTCGCCATTTTTGGCCAACGTCTGCTTTAGCAAAGTGCTATCGTTGGCGAAGCGCACGGGGATCGAGATGCCAAATTGATGCCGTCCGCTAGCCGCGTCCGGCTCGCCCTGGATCGTCGTTGATTGATAATAGAAGTAGAGCGCCAACTGTGGCGCTGTTTCTGGTCCTTCGAGCAGACCATAGATCACCAAGTCTACGCCCGGCACGCGATCCTTTACCGCGGCTGCTTCGGTCTCGCTGCGCACGACGCCAATCGACGGGTTGCTGGGTGGTCGATGCACCCGATCGTGCCAGACCATGATTTTGCCCATATTCGTAGGTTCGAGTTGGTTGGCTAAGTTGTCAAGTTGGAGCGCCAGCCATTCGGAGATAATCGAGCCTGGGTGATCAACGGGAACATCCCCCCCTTCCTGGCGGCCAAATTGGGCGACCACGATATTGAAGCTATCCGCGCCCATCGGCTGCGGCGGCGGTGTGCTTGTCGGCGTCGGCGTCGCCTCCCACTTAGCCAAGACGGCCTTTGAATTTTCGGCTGACTCGCGGCTTTTTTGCCCATCCCAGACGCCAATTACCACCAGCGCAAGCACGCCACAGGCGATGATCACGACCAGATAGCGCGGGATCTGAAGTGACCCGATCTGAATAATATTTTTGCCCACCACGACATTGTGGGCGTCTTCGCCAATCTGGGCGGCAATTGTGTCGCGCGGCTGGGTGGACGCGCGCGTTAATTGGCCTTGTAGCCAATTGGCATCTTCCGGTCGGTTCGGGTCATTTGGTTCATCAGGCATAGCGTATATATCCTTCGCACAATCCTTGCCACTATTCCATCCATGATCCGCTAGCGGCAATCTGCGCTACTGTTTTCAACTATTCTACTAAATAAACGTTGAAAATGCGTTGATTTGGGCTATGCGTTAGGAACTTTGCTCAATTTGTGGAGTTATAAGAATATGACCAATTTATTAACACCTCTTCACGTAAGGGTACAAGTTATTTTCGTAATCTTGCTAGGGTTGAGTATATCCAGATCCGCATTGGCGGCAAGCGGTGAACAAGCGGTGCCTACCTCAATCGCGACGATCCAGACGGGCGATGAACCCACCCACGCCGTCTTACGCGTCAACGGCCGTCTCTTGTTGGATCAGCCGGGTGCGCACATGGGTCGTCCCCAGCGTAGTCTAGATGGGCAGATGGTAGCCGTTGTCCTGACGCCAACCGGCAACGCCACCGAAGCGCTAGCACAGATCCAGCTTTTCGACAGCACCACGGACCGCCGGCTTGCGACCTTGAATGGGCATACGCCGCAATGGCAGAGTGACGGGCAACTTGTCTATCAAACCGCCACAAGCCGCTTCCGTTATGACCCGGCCACTGGCCAGCAAAGCAACATTGGTGCGCTCCTCGCTGATCCGGACGCCGATGGCATGACAATGGCACGGGTTGCGGATGCCGAACAGAGAACCTTAACCTATCCGCAGACGATTCGTGTGCTGCATCACGCCAGCAACAGTTGTCGAACTGTGGCCGCGGGACAAGTGGATGAGATCGCTTTTGAAGAATATATCGCCCGGGTGGTGCCCGCCGAGATGCCAGCCTTCTGGCAATTCGCCGCCCTGGCCGCCCAAGCTGTGGCCGCGCGCACCTACGCTTGGCAGCAGATTTTGGTCGGACGGCCCACCTATGATGTGACCGACTGGGTCAACTTTCAAGCCATGTGCGACGATCGCTATCCAATCACCGATGCCGCCGTAGCCGAGACGGCCGGGCAATACTTGAGTGCAGCAGGTGATCCAAGTGCGTGGCCGATCTCGGCGATGTACAGCGCCGAAAATGGGCACCCGACCCTCACCAATCCAAATGTCAACTATCTACAAGCAGTGCCAGATCTGTTTGCGCTGGGCAAGATACGCTTTGGCCACGGCTATGGCTTGAGCCAATGGGGGGCACAACGCCGCGCGCTGGCCGGCCACAGTTATCGGCAAATTCTCGGCCACTATTATACCAACATCCATTTGCAAGACGCACGTAACCCCGGCCAGCCACGGGGCGGATTCATTGAACCGACACCAGGCAGCTTTGTCACCAGCAATGCCCTACGCTGGCGCACATTAACATCGCTGGCAGCCGCTAATCTGGCAGTGCAATTAACCAGCAACACGGGATCGATTGCACCAGACCCGTTTACTGATCGAGCTGGCATTTGGCGCGCACCGTTTGCGCTGCCCACCAACACACTGATCAGTGCTACGTTAACAATCGAAGGTGAATTACAGGATCACGGTGTGGTAACGGTGGATCAAACACCACCTGCGCCGCCGAGCCTTAATGTGGCATCCGTGATCACTGGCGCCACCTTGCCGCTAAATGTTCATGCAGAGGCCAACAGTTTGATCAGTATCAGCCAGGATTGGGTCTGGCAGGGCGAAACGTTGTCGCATACCGTGAATAGTGGTGCGGTTGTCAGTGATAGCAACGCTGTCAATGGTCTGGCCTGGGCAGCAAGGGCTGGTGTAGATCAACGCGGCGCCTGGTATGGACCGTATACGCGGCACCTGCCGGCGGGG
>JBBRVA010000360.1:0-7895 GCA_038247295.1 Caldilineales bacterium
AGGGTAGGCATCAAGCTTGCTTGATGCTGTATGGTTGTCCTGCTTGGAATTGGCGATATTCCAGAACAACCTTCATGTGCGTGTTGGGTGATGCATAGTGGAGTAAGTACTCACGGTTCGTGTAAATTTTTGGGTGGTTTTTGAAATATTCGCCCCACTTGGACAGCAAAAACAGGCTATTTTAGGGAAACTATCCTGCTGCGAAACCCGTCGTTGAATGACTTGAGTCCAAGTGGGACGAGCAGAACATTTTTGAACCTGTTCTGAAGCTGCCAGTGGGAGAAAATTCGACCGAATTTCGTTAACCCCTACAAATATGCACGAACCGTGAGTTTAGAGTTGAATTGCTGCCAACTCGTCGATCATGTCACGAATCACATCGAAGCCACCTTGCCAAAAAGCGGGGTCGGTAATGTCGATATTGGCTTCGCGCAAAATCTCTTCGGGCCGGGCCGAGCCACCGTAGGCAAGCATCTTCATATAGCCGGGCTTGAAGGCTTCGCCTTGTTGCTGGTAACGACGATAGAGCGCCAACACCAACAACTGCCCAAAACTGTAGGCATAGCAGTAGAAAGGCGTCTGGTAGATATGGGGAATACTCACCCACTCATACTGGAATTCTGGTGCAATTTCCAGGCTGTCGCCAAATTGCTCAGTCAGGTGCTCCATATAGAGGGTATACAGTTCGGCGGGCGATTTATTATCCATAATCGCGGCATGAGCAGCACGCTCAAACATCACAAAGTAAGCCTGCCGCATAACAGTCGCATACATATCATCCACCGAAGCTGCCAACAGTTCTCGGCGTACGAGTGGATCGCGTTCTTCCGCCACCATGCGCTCGGTCAACAACATCTCGGCAAAGACCGAAGCTGTCTCCGCCAGTGGCAGCGTGGGGTGTTGGGTTAGCACCGAATGGTTTTCGGCGGCCATACTATGGATCGCGTGGCCAAGTTCGTGGGCCAACGTGGCCACATCGCGCACCTTGCCCGTATAATTCATCAAGACATAGGGCGTCAAACTGGGCAGCACGGTTGCACAAAAAGCGCCACCGCGTTTGCCCTTTTGCACCTGGCTGTGGATATGATTTTGCTCAAAGACTCGCGCCGCCTGCCGTGCAACGGTGGGGTGGAAGTGCTCAAAGGTATCGAGCACTGTCTCGACGGCGTCCGCGTAAGCAAATTCTCGATCCGACTTGGCCAGCGGCGCGTAGATATCATAGCGGCGCAGCTTGTCCACGCCTAGCCAGCCCGCCTTGAGCTTAAAGTAGCGTTGGAAGAGACCGGCGTTGGCGCGGCAGACATCCAGTAAGGCATCGACAGCTGCATCGGGAACGTCGTTGGAGACATTGCGCACGGCAATCGGCGAGGCATAGTGGCGCAATCCAACCTGTTCGTTGTACCAATCACGCACGCGGTTGGCATAAATTTGGGCCAGGATATTGGCCTCTTTCTCGTAGACGCCGTAGAGTTCCTGATAGGCCGCGGCACGCAGATCGGCGCGTGGCGATTGGGCATAGGCCATCAAGGCATCGCGCGTCATCGTTTTTGCTTCGCCATCAATCTCGATCGTAAATTCGAGGCGATTGGTCAACATCGAGTAGAGCGTAAGCACCGCGTCGATGCCATTGGCGTCCTTGGTGTTCACCAATTGCTCAGATTTTTCATCCAACGTGTAAGGCTTGGTGCGGCGCAGATCTTGTAGATAGTGACGGAAGTCGGGATTTTCCGCCGCAGAGGGCAACAACGTCGCCGCCTCGGCGTCATCCAACTCTTTCCACCACAGGTCAAAGAATAAGGTGCGATTTTGGACCTCGGTCAGCACCTGCTGCATGCGGTTGCGATAGGTGAGCGCGGCGGACGATTGGGTATCTTCGGAAAACCAAAGGCTACCGTATGCGCCCAGCAAATAGATCCGCTCGACCAACGCTTCATATTGGCGCAGGATGTCGAGAAAATCAGCTGGGTCCATATCTGGCGCCAAACGCTCGCGGTTGGCAATGAACGCCGCGACCGCTGTCTCCAGCGCCGCCAAACGCTCGGCAATCACATTTTCATTCGGTTCCGGCAGCAATTCAGAAAGATTCCAGCGTGCCGGTTCATATAGTTGGGTTTCAACAGTCATCGTTGTCATTCGATTGGTCCTATTATTGTGCTTCTAAAATAAGGCGGAGCGCTTCATCTTTGATCGAGTCTTGGTCGATCAGTTTGTCTACTTCAGCTATGCTGTAGGCTCCACCAAACGCTTCCAGCGCAGCCATCCGCAAAGCGCGCTTGTAGTGTGCTGCAATTGAGTCACGCAGCTCTTCTTCGCGCAGAAAATATCCCCCGGATTTATGCCGCTTGTTCGTATCGATAATGCTATCAATTGCATTTTGAATTGATACTTCCCAGGAACGCGTTGATCGTTTTTCGGCGCGCTGTTTAATCAAATGTAACAAAAGAACTTCTAAGAAGCTGCCAATCTTGTTAACCTTGTCGCTGTAGCTCATCTCATCCATCTCTTCTAACAAGATTAGCGCTTCAGGATAACGCCCCTGTTCAATGTAGGCGCGTAATTCAGATAATTCTTCCATACAACCTCCCTGCTATCGCGCCGCCAGCGCGCAACTCGCCAGTGGCCGTCTCGCCACTCATGACGCATCCAAAATTAATTTGAGCGCTTCGGTCGTAACTTGGTACTCGTTGACCAGCTTGCCCAATTCAGTGGGATCATAACGGCCCTCAAAGGCTTCCAAAGAAGCGATACCAAGTGCATTTTCATAAACTTCTTGCATTGCTTCTTGCAATTCCTCTTGGGTAAGATAATAACCACCGCTTTTGCGGCGTTTGTTTGTACGAATGATCTCTCGCACTGCATTGTGGATCGAGACATCCCAGGAGCGTGTTGAACGTTGTTCCGCATGTTGTTTGATCAGATGTAAGAGTAGAATTTCCAGAAAGCTACCAATCTTGTTAACTTTGTCACTATAGCTCATCTCATCCATCTCACCCAACAAGACCAGTGCTTCCGGGTAACGCCCTTGTTCAATGTAGGAACGTAATTCGTATAACTCTTCCATGCAACCTCCCTTCAAGCAATGATCACATAACTTGGTGCTTAGCTGCGCACCATGCGCCGCAACACCGTCTGCAAGATGCCGCCATTGATGTAATAGCGAATTTCCACAGGCGTGTTGATCCGGCTGATCACTTGGAATTCCTTGACCGCGCCATTGTTGGCCGTGGCGCGCACGGTGTATTCCTGCGCCGGAACCATATTGTCATCCAGGCCCAGAATGTCGAAAGTTTCAAAACCACTCAGGTCCAGTGTAGTGACGTTCTCACCAGGTTTGAACTGAAGGGGGAGGATGCCCATACCCACCAAATTGCTACGGTGGATGCGTTCAAAGCTTTCGACGATCACGGCGCGCACGCCTTGCAAAAGAGGACCTTTTGCTGCCCAGTCGCGACTGCTGCCGGTGCCATACTCTTTACCCGCCAGGATGATCAGCGGCGTACCATCTGTTTGATAGCGCACCCCAGCATCGTAGATGCTCATCTGTTTCATTTCTGGCACGTAGACGGTGTAGCCACCTTCCTGACCATCCAACATCTGGTTCTTGATGCGGATATTGGCAAAGGTGCCGCGCATCATCACTTCGTGGTTGCCACGGCGGCTGCCATAGCTGTTCCACTCTGCCCGTGGCACGCCATGTGCTTCCAGATATTCGGCGGCTGGACTATTGCGCGCAATGTTGCCCGCCGGGCTGATGTGATCCGTCGTCGTACTGTCGGGCATGATGGCCAGACAGCGTGCACCCGTAATCGGATGCACGGGCTGGACTTCACGCGTGATATTAAAGAAAGGCGGCTCCTTGATATAGGTGCTGGTTGGATTCCAGGCGAATAGATCGCCGCCGGTCACTGGGATCTGATTAAACATCTCATTGCTTTTGAAGACGTTGGCATACTGTTCGCGATACATCTCCGGTTTTAGGCAGCGGCGGATGGTGCTCTGAATTTCGTCCTGCGTGGGCCAGATATCGTGCAGATAGACGGGCAGCCCATTTGGATCGTACCCCAACGGCTCGGTGGCCAGGTCGAGATTGACGGTGCCGGCAATGGCATAGGCGACAACCAACGGTGGTGAGGCCAAGAAGTTGGCGCGCACATCTGGGCTGATGCGGCCCTCAAAGTTGCGGTTGCCACTGAGCACGGCCGCCGCGACCAAGTTGTTCTGATTGATCGCTGCGCTGATGTGTTCGGGCAGCGGTCCACTGTTGCCAATGCAGGTTGTACAACCGTAGCCAACCGTGTGAAAGTTTAACGCTTCCAGGTAAGGGGTCAACCCCGCTTCGTCCAGATAACGCGTGACCACGGTGCTGCCGGGCGCCATGCTGGTCTTTACCCACGGCTTCACATCTAGCCCACGTTCGACGGCCTTTTTGGCGAGGAGTCCGGCGCCCACCATGACACTGGGGTTGCTCGTGTTGGTGCAAGAAGTAATCGCCGCGATAACAACGCTGCCATGCGTGATCGTAAAGGTGCCATTCGGCGTGCTCACCTCCGCCTTGGTGCTGATCTGCTCGCTGGTCAGGCCAAACCCCTGCGCGCCCACGGGCGCGGGCAACATCGCATTCCAGCGCACCTTCACCGCATCTAGATCGATCCGATCCTGTGGGCGCTTGGGGCCAGCCACGCTAGGCTTGACGGTGCTCATATCCAGCGCAAGCGTATCGCTAAAGATTGGCTCGGGCGAGTTTTCGTCGTGGAAGAGGCCTTGCTCTTTGCAATAACGCTCGACCAGCTCCACCTGCTCTTCGCTACGGCCACTGCCAACCAGATAGCGCAAGGTCTCTTCATCGACCGGGAAAAAGCCGATTGTGGCCCCATATTCAGGTGCCATGTTGCCAATCGTAGCACGGTCGGGCAGGCTCAACTTGGCCAGACCCGGCCCGTAGAATTCGACAAATTTATCTACTACACCTTTTTTGCGCAACATCTCAGTCACATATAAGACCAGGTCGGTGGCCGTCGCACCCTCGGGCAGCGCGCCGGTCAGCTTGAAGCCAATCACTTCGGGCAGCAGGAAGTACATCGGTTGGTTGAGCATGACGGATTCAGCTTCGATGCCGCCCACGCCCCAGCCAACCACACCCAGGCCATTGATCATCGTGGTATGGCTGTCGGTGCCCACCAATGAATCGGGATAGGCAACTGGCAAATTATCCCCGTCGCCATTATTGTGCGGCACTAGTTGTACGACCTTGGCCAGATATTCCAGGTTCACCTGATGCACAATCCCAGTGGCTGGCGGCACCACCCGAAAATTGTCGAATGCTTCCTGACCCCACTTTAGAAATTCATATCGTTCACGATTGCGCTCGAATTCGCGCTCGGCGTTGTAATACAATGCAAAAATGCTGCCAAACTGATCCACCTGTACGCTGTGATCCACAACCAAATCAACCGGTACAAACGGGTTAACCTTGCGCGGATCGCCGCCCAACCGAGCCATGGCGTTGCGTAGGGCAGCTAGATCGACCACACTTGGTACGCCAGTAAAGTCTTGCAACACCACGCGCGCCGGCTTGAACGGAATCTCGACCTTGCCGGCCGTTTTGGGGCCCCACTTGGCAATCGTTTCTACCGCTTCTTGGGTAATCTCAAAACCGTCGGCCTGGCGCAGGGCGGCTTCGAGCAGCACTTTCATGGAAATCGGCAAACGCGATATCTTAGCAACACCTGCTTTTTCCAATGCAGATAGTCGATAAATGATGGCCTTGCCACTGCCGGTGTCGAACGTGTCTCTGGCTTGAAAAAAATCTTGCGTAACCATGCTTTGTCCTTTCGGAATAAAGTGTGATGCGAGACGATAGATGTAGGCGATAGATGTAGGCGATAGATGTAGACACCCATCTGCCATTCGTCCATTGTCATTCGTCGCTTTTTAGATAATGATACCAGGAATTGGGCAAAAAGAGATAAAAGAAGTTGGTGGGTAAAATAATAAACAAAGTTTGCCCGGCGATTTGAGAATGAAGGCTCATCTGTATAACGTATACAAACCACTGTTTTCCTGATGGGCAAAATAATGTGGTTGTACATTTCGGCTGATGAGCAAAATAAAAATGAGGAACCACAGACCAGCAAAGGACGTTTACGGAGTGTCTTTCTAACAGAAAGCACACTTTGCTTTGTCATGAATTTTGAGGTTAAATTAGGCAAATAAAAGGCTGTACCCAAACCTCTATTCTGTTTCTAATTCTGACTCAAGTGGCGGAAATGTATCTAGTTGTACCTACATTCATGCCACTTTAGGTATATCTTATCTATAGTCAAACATTAATTTCTCTGTATACTTTACACAGAGTTGATCACCTTCTTACGCTATTTATTGCGCCACCCGGCTTGCCCATTCGCTCTTTGTTCTACAATTGAAGCTCCACATTTGAGGAGATTCTTTGGCTAATTTTGAACCGAATCACTAAATCTATTGTGAATTCTTGCGCAAATTCTTGAACTCACGTTGGGGACTTGTTTGTTATTGGCTAGAAACATGATGAGGGAAGCTTACATTATTCTGAATGAATCCCAATAATGTAAAATAATAAAAGGCTACCACCCCAAGTAGCTTTTTCCTGGTCGAATTTATTCTATAAAATCTAAACTACTGTTGAGGACAGGCTAGTGTTGAAAACAGGCTAGTACACTTGGGCGTAAGTAAGACAGTGAATCAGTAGGACAGTAGAACAGTGTTTGTACTGTCTCACTGTCCTACTGATTCACTACTGATTCACCGGAGAATAGTATGGTTATTTCCGCCCAAGTGTACTAGGTAGCATTAAGAAATTTCTAAAGCTTGTCTTTGTCTCCTGATAGGAGGATAAAGTAACAAGCTAAGCTTATAATACTCGGTTTTTGTTTTAAGATTTTCTTTCTAGAAGTTGAGTCGAAATATGATAAAAGTTTATCAGAAATTCTATCGCTCGATCGCGCTGCTGTGTATCGCTAGTTTGCTGATCAGTGGTTGCGATCTAACCCCGGCCGTGCCGCCCGCGGTGAATCAGGCCACCTTGCTGGCCCAGACTTTCTTGCAAAGTTATCAAGCGGAATTTTCCCTCCGACCCCGCCCGGCGGATACGGCCCAAGGGGCAGCCGAAGCCTACATGCAACGTTACCAGCCTGGCCCGACCCCGCGTATCTTTCAAAGTACCTATGTATACGACCGCCATGGTACACTCATGGCAGAACTATTCGAAGAAGGCCGCCGGACGTGGGTAACGATTGATCAGATGTCTCCCCATCTGGTCAATGCGGTAGTCGCCACCGAAGATGCTTCTTTTTATAATAATACCGGTGTCGATGCCGTTCGCATGGTCGGTGCCATGCTCCAGAATGCGCAATCGGGTGGCATTGTCTCCGGCGCCAGCACCATTACGATGCAGCTTGCCCGCAACCTCTTTTTCGAGGCCAGTCGCCGCTTTGATCAATCAATGGATCGCAAGGTATTCGAAGTTTTCATGGCGCATGATCTCACCGCGCTTTACAGCAAAGAAGAGATCTTGGAGATGTATCTAAACATCGTCAATTTTGGCCATCGTACCTATGGCCCAGAGGCTGCGGCACAAGTCTACTTTGGCAAATCGGCCGCGACGCTTAATTTGGCCGAAGCGACTTTGATGGCTGGCATTCCCCAATTGCCTTATGAATTGGATCTCTTCCGCAATTATGCCAGCGCCAAACAGCGCCAGCGCACGGTGCTTGATCTGATGGTAAAACGCGGCTACCTGACCCCAGATGAGGCCGATGCCGCCTGGGCCGAACCAGTTACGTTGGCTACGGATCCAGACTTGCGGCCACCGTTGACGCTTGCCCCGCACTTTGTCACCTATCTGGAAAATCATGTTCGAC
>JBBRVA010000361.1:0-7875 GCA_038247295.1 Caldilineales bacterium
ATAATCGCACCCGTTCTCGCAATTCCCGGCTGCACAGGCTCTCAGAGCCTTGAATTTAACGTTGTCGTACTATACAGTCGGTCGATAGATGTCGATACCGCCGAACTATTATATAGATCGTTGCCGTTCTTTTTCCTAGCCACCAGGGACCTACAGCGGTTTAGACGACTGCCAATCCAAAAGTGCAAATACTGTAGCCGTACTATCACCCCAAAATGGCGGTATAGATTGTATCCATCTATACCCCAAAGCGAATTGCAATCATTTTACTACTCGAAATGCGAGAAAAGTTATTTTAAGCTGCGTAGAACTTGAATTTTCGTAGTGAGGTTTTCTTGTTTACAGTATACTGAATTCTAATCCTGATGTCAATAACTTTGTTTTTGCTATTTTTCTCCTCCCCTTGATAACTTCCTAATCCCTCTTCTGCTAACTCCCCTCAACCAACCCACCCCAACAATCAACCACCCAATGTTACCTTCGTACCCTGACACCCCGCCTGGTTGACTGCTATGATCGCGCCATAGGGGCGTGGCAAGTCGTTGATGACCGTAAACCGCTAGGCTGTGCTTCAATCACTTTTGCTGGGGCTGGCGCTGCTGTCCCCCAAGGAAAGGCTTTCCAAAGTTAGCCGCCTGTGAAGGGGCGCAGGTGCGAATCTACCAGTTTTTGACGCCGGGGGCAGCCCTTGTTACAATAATCTGTCTGCGCCGATACCAGGATGTGGGAGCAGGTTCGAGGACAGCATACCGATTATCCAAAATCCTGCTTAGCGGCGTATAGAAAGGATTAAAACGATGACGCAAACAATTACCATCATTGGCGGTGGATTGGCTGGTTGTGAAGCGGCCTGGCAGATTGCCAACCGTGGTTTTCAGGTGCGCCTCTACGAGATGCGACCGCAGCACCCCACCGAAGCGCACATTACCGACCGGCTGGCCGAGTTGGTCTGTAGCAATTCGATGGGCAGCACGCTGCCAGATCGAGCGCTGGGGATTTTGAAAAACGAACTATTGCGCATGGGCAGCCTGATTATCAACACGGCCTTTCGGCATGCCTTGCCGGCGGGCAGCGCGTTAGCGGTGGGGCGCGAAGAATTTGCCGAAGATGTGACGGCTACGATCCACGGCCACCCCAATATCCAAGTGTTCCGCAACGAGGCGACAGAAATTCCAACGGGTCCTACCATTATCGCGACCGGGCCGCTGACCAGCAGTGCGTTAACGGAAACGATTCAGGCATTGACCGATCAACGGCATCTCTATTTTTACGATGCTATGGCGCCCATTGTGATGGCCGACAGCATCGATATGACCGTCGCCTTCCGTCAGAGTCGTTACGATAAGGACAGTGATTTGGGGCACTCGGCAGAGGACGGCGCAAAGGATGTCGAAGGTGATTACATCAACTGTCCGCTGAATCGAGCGGAGTATGAAGCATTTGTTGAGGCCGTTATCGCTGCGCCTAAAACTGAACTCAAGGATTTTGAGAAGGAATTAGAACGTTACTTTGAAGGCTGTATGCCAATCGAGGCGTTGGCCAGCCGCGGCGTACAGTCGCTGGCTTTTGGCCCCATGCGGCCCGTCGGCCTGACGGATCCGCGCACTGGCCGCCGTCCCTATGCTGTGGTGCAATTGCGCCAGGACAACGTGGCGGGTACGCTCTACAATATGGTGGGGTTTCAGACGAACATGAAATGGGGCGCGCAGGAAGCCGTGCTGCGGATGATCCCCGGGCTGCAAACGGCAGAATTTGTGCGCCTGGGCCAGATGCACCGCAACACTTTTATCAATAGCCCGACCCTGTTGCAGCCAACGCTCCAATTTCGCACGCGGGAAGATCTCTTCTTTGCGGGCCAGATTACCGGGACAGAGGGTTATGTGGGCAGCACGATGGGTGGTGTGATTGCCGGCGTGAACATGGTGCGCTGGTTGCAGGGTCAACCTTTGCTTCAGCTGCCACCGACAACGATGATCGGCGCGTTGCTGCATTATATTACGCACGCCGACGCAGAAAATTTCCAGCCGATGAAGGCCAATATGGGGCTGTTGCCAGAGATGGCGACGCCGATCCGCGGCAAGATGAACCGTTATGCAGCCTACGCAGAACGTGCCGAGCAAGCGTTGGAGGCATACTTGCAAGCTGAGGCGTTTGAGGCATTAACGCCGGCAGTTGTTGTGGCTGTGCCAGGGTAACGAGCGAGGATAGGATTTTACGCTAAAACACTACAACAGATGCAGAAAACAACAGATTAGAGGAGGGACAAATCTGCTGTTTTCTGCATCTGTTGTAGTATTGGATGAAATCTAAACAAGACAGAACGTGTGAGCGTACGGACGGATTTTATGCTACTGCTTTAACCCTTTGCTTACTTCTTTTCGACTTCAAAGAGTTCAATATTGGTGGCGGCTAAACGCTGTTCCAAGCTTTCGCTGTCACCAAAATAAGCGTGATCATAGGTTTCCCCTTCAAACTCGCCGGTGAACAGCCAGCGTTTATTGTAAGAGAGTAAGACGAGCAGCCCGCTACGTACATCATGACAAGTATTGCCTTCATAGACGGTCGTCCAGCCGTCGCCCTCTTCCAACTCCACCGTATGCGGTCCCGAGCAAAAGACGGCGACGGCCTTACCATCATCTAACGGATACACACCGTTCGCGGCGCCAGGTTGTTGGCCACGCCAGTAACTATACAAGAAGTTGTCGGCATATTCGCCAGTGCGTTCCTTGCCTGTGAATTGGTCAACCTCGAAAACCCAAGAGTCGGTGGCAAAACAGGTGTCACTCCAGGTAACCTGGTTGTCGATGGTGAGGAATGGCTGCGTTGCCCCGCTGCCAACTTTGGCATCGACAACGGCGGTACATTCCTTTACTTGGCAGCGATCCGAGCCGCAGGTCCAATCTACTTGCCATTGCGCATTAAAATTGTTGGGTAAGATGCGGTCGTTAACGTTGACATTGACAACGTCGCCTGCGCCACCCGTGCGCACGACTGAAGCTGCGATCCAGGCCGTGTTGGTCACCTGGCTGCTTGCGCCGGAGACGCAGCATATTTGCCACCAGGCTCCATCTTCGCTCTTGCCGACAACTTCAAAGGCATCGCCGGGGTTGCCTTTGCCAATGATGGGCGCATTGGTGCCGGGCGCGCTACGAATGTTAGCGCGTGTGCCATCGGTATTAACCACAACCGAGGCCTTCACTTCTGCGGTAGGCGCCGGGGTAGGCACCGCATAATCGGCAATATCGGCAACCGCGCCGTTGAAACTATCCGGTGTGCTCGTCCCAACCGCGGCTGGTTGTACAGCCGACTGGGTAGGGCTGACAATACAGCCGGTGGCGATAAAAGCAATGCCCCACAAAAGAAGAGGAAGTAGAAGTTTGGTGGGTAAAGCACTTTTCGGTTGTAGAGATACAACTTGTCGAAGCGGCTGAAATGGATGCTGATTGAGTAAATGCATAATTGGGGTAATCATTCTTGGGCTATAGGTAACGATGCAGGCGTTGTTTCAGGTTTTTAGCGGCAATTGAGGATTCCCAAACTATAACCTGCCAAGCGCTTAGTTACCTGGACAATAATAAATGTTGCAGTAAATGTTGAAAATAGTGAACCTTGATTGATAAGCCATATCAATCAAGTATAGCACAGACAGGTTGGCTGTGACAAGTGTCCATACGCTGGCGAGCTTACGAGTGCGTTACAGAATCAGCAAAGGGCATACGCGAATAGGCAAATGCATTTGCCTATTCGCGTATGCCCTTTGCCTACTTTTTGCCGGGACTTTTCGTACCTTCTGGGGTAGATGCGCTCAGAGGCGAAGCGACCGGTTGCAGCGTAGCTTCTCCGCGCGTTGGCTCGGGTGTTTCTTCCGCTTCTGGCGTTTCCGTCGCTTCGGGGGTTTCGGTTGGTTCAACAGTTTTTTCAGGTTCTTTGGTGGGTGTACGCGGTGCTGTCGGTGAGTCGGTCGGCGCAGCATGCGTTGGTGTGGCTTCGGTCTCTTTCGGTGTATTGGCCGGTGTTGGCGTGCGCGCTGGCGTCGGCGTGCGCATTGGTGTCGGTGTTCTGGTTGGCTGCGGTGTTGGCGTCGATGTCACCGGGCTGTCTTGCTCTGTTGCCGTTGGCAGGCTTAGGATCGGCGTCTCAAGTGGCTGTTCGGTTGCATCCGGCGTACCCGTAACGGCAGTCAGGATCGGTGTATTGGTCTCTTCTGCCGTTGGTGTTAGCACTTCTACCGTAGCCGTCTGTTGCACCGTTTTAGTAATGTGATTTGTTTCAGCCTGTTGCACTACGTCGGTAGCTGTTGCGATGCTAAAATCGCTTACCGGCGCGGTTCCAAAACTTGATGTTGCCTCTGGCGGAGCAGCCGGGGTCGGTTGCTCCTCAGTTGTATTATCTTGAGCGTCATCCGCTTCATGCTTATCTTCTGCCGTCGCTTCCTCTGGCATACGGACTTCGATCGTGCCCAACACCTGGCTTGTTTCAAAAGCGATGGGTTCGGTCGGTAGGCTGAGCGATGGCGGTGTATCTGTCGCAGTGACAGGCAATAGAATGAAGCCATTCTCGGCATTATCAATTGCCGGCAGCGATGTTGCTGTGGCTAGCGAAGTTGTTGACAAGGGTACAGCTGTGTTGACCGGTTCTGGCGTAGCTGTTAGCGTGGCTGATACTGTCGGGCTCGATGTACTGGTTGCGGGCACGGCAGTCGGTGCCACGGTAACTTCGGATGCAGCTTGCACGGTCGCGATCGTCTTGCGCAGGGTGAGCGTTGCTGGGCTTGTGGCGGCTACGCTTGCCCCCAACGTTTCGAGATTCTCGGTCCAAGCGAGCAGAAACTGGCGATGCTCAGCGACAGGCAACGCCGCGCTGGCGGCTAAGGTTGCCTGTACACTCGCCTCAATCGCTGCGGTCAGTTCAGGGTCGATGGGCTGACCCAGGTTGGCGAGATAAAGTAACTCGCGCAGACGGGTCTCCGTTTGGTGCGCATACCAAGCAGCCGGTTCGCCGGCGGCGATCAGCAATGCGCCTTGAACCGTTTCGCCGAGGCGCTTAGTAGTATAGAGCGCACTGCCTGGCACACTGATGGCAATGTTACGTAGTAAGGTAACTAGACAGAGCAGAACCATGAGCGAGACAAAGAAGCCGGTGGCACGATGTAAAAAGAGTACTAGTCCAGGCGGTTGAACGCGCGGTAGACGCGTTCCGGCTACGGCGGATTGGCGCACGCGCCGGACCGGGCGTTTGGTGGAAGGCGGTGGTTGATTTTGGGGTCTGTGCTGAAAAGGTGCCTGCAACGACTGTTGATAGCTAGCTTGGGCCTTGAGCGCGGCACGGCCCTTGGTGTAGGCATCTGTAGAGAGGCGCGGCCGGGGTGCACTGCGCACAGCAACGGCTAACCGTAGCAGAGGTTCTAATTCTGAACCATGCTCTGGATAGCGAGCGAGGCATTGGTCAATCGTTTCGCCCCGCTCCAGCGCTTCTAAACAACGGGCAAGAATCTCTTCAAACTGCATGATCTCTCACTTTGGCCGCTAACGATGCCGTTATTTTTGTAGATAGCGGCGCAAACTTTCTAACGAGCGATGCTGTAGCGCTTTAATTGCGCCTTCGCTCTTTTGCATGATGTGGGCGGTTTCGATAATGCTCAACCCTTCGATAAACCGCAGCATGATCACCTGGCGTTGCTGATCATTGAGGAGAGGCAATTTTTGCAAAATCTGCTCAAAATCCAATTGCTCCTCAATCTGCTCAAGCACCTGGTGCTGATCGGCCATCTGTTCGGCATGTTCAATGGCTATATGACGTGACGGTCGATACCGGCGCAGCGAATCGATCATCTTGTTGTAGGCCATGCGATAAAGCCAGGCCGAAAAGATGGCGACATTATCTTTAGGGGCAATTTGGAATTTCCCGATTTTTTCAATCAAGCGCAGAAAAACCTGTGCCGTAATCTCTTCGGCGTTATCAACATCGCCCAGCCGCACCAGCAAAAACCGGAAGATCCGATCTGCATAGAGCAGGTATAGCCCATCGAAAGCAGCGGGATCGGACAATCGCTGTGCGCGCGAAATCAGATCAACTAATTGTGTTTCTTCGATTGGATCGCCGCGTTGGACGTCATCCATACGGTGCTGCTCACAATAAATAAATACGTCAAATTATGCGAATAAGATACGAACTATCGACAACTGACCGATGATGATCCCTCACTGATTATTTTCCGCTCAGGCGGGCCTTCAGTGTATTCCATTTGGAGAGTTTCAAGGCTTCCACTGGAATTTCTTGATTTTTCTCGATCTTGAAATATATATTCAGGCGGTCCTCTTCATAGCGCGCGCCATCGATGTCCAGTTTAGACAAACCTAATGGCAGGGCAATGTTGCGCTTCCAGTTGCCAATGCGCACAACCAACTCGTCGAAGACACTGCGGTGCAAATTCACCTCGTCGCGCGCGACCAGCGGCAAAGGTAGACTAAGCACATAATGATTCTCTTTTTTAAAGATGTCCTGGGGTTTCCCGGCATAAAACTGCACCGTGGGGTCTCCAGCTCCGCCCCGCACCGGTTCTGTGCCAAAAACTTCGGCCGCCATGCGATAGAGCATCGTCTTGCCGCTCACTTCTTGGTCGAAAAAGGGGACTTTCAAAATCGGCAGCGGGTAGAAACATTCTTCCACCAGTTGCATATTTTCTGCCTGCGCATGTTTCCAAGTATCGAAGTAGCTATCGGCAAGCTGCTGCGGAAAAACCCGGTTGCAGATGACGGCGTCCACGGCATACCCATATAAATTGAGATAAGTGTAAGCTCGTTGCGCTTCTTTGACCACCATCTTTTCTGGGTTGAGCACCACGCGCATACTGCTCACGGTGCTGTCGCTCAACAGTTCACTCGTCCGCTCTAGATAGACGACCAGTTCCTCAATGCTATCGAAGACACTTTCATCAGGAATAGGAATGTCACTAAAGTGTTTGACCAACGGACGGGCCAATTGGACAGTTTTACGTTGAAAAGGAAAGATTTTTTCCAGATACCAGCGCGCCATCTCAGGGAAGCTAAGCAATTGTAAGGTCGATCCGGTTGGCGCGGCATCGATCACAATCACGTCGTATTCGCCGCTGTCCGCTAATGCCGTAATCTGCATCAGGCTGGCCAATTCTTCCATGCCGGGGAGTACGGCGGTCTCTTCGGCGACCAAGCCATCCATGCCCTGCCACGAAAAGAGCGCATTCAAATATCCCTGCACCTGACCCCAATATTGGTCCATTTGGGTGAGCAAATCGATCTCCTGGCCCCAAAGATTGGGCGCCAGCGGGATGAGTTGGTTGCCAATGCGTGTTTCAAAACTGTCGCCCAGGCTATGGGCTGGGTCGGTACTAAGGACGACGGTACGATAGCCCAACTCTGCACAACGAAGCGCAGTGGCCGCGCTCATACTGGTTTTACCGACGCCACCTTTGCCCGTATATAAAATAATTCGCATATATGCCTCAATTTAAGAATGGACGACTGCGGACAGACGATTTTAACTGATTTTAAACGGCCTTGTCGTCAACTTGGTTGTGATTGACGGTCCCTTGTCGCCTAACACAGCTTACCATTATACTACAGGATTCTATTTGCTGTGCCGCCGAAAAGTTCAGAAAAGGCTCATCTAAGCCAATTGCGCAAACCAATGTTTTCACCCGCGGAAAAATATTGCGTTTGCATAATTTCGTCTGATGATCGTCAAAAAAATAGTAACAAGATTAATTTGATATTGCGACTTGCCCTTGCTTCTTGTATAATAGCGCGACTTGGGAGGACGGCCCAAGGTGTAGGATGAAGCACATACAACTGTTATGGGTGGCTCCTTTCGCAGATGTATGTGCTTTATCCTTGATGA
>JBBRVA010000362.1:0-7851 GCA_038247295.1 Caldilineales bacterium
CATCCCTGGCGGCAAGTGTCTACAGGTGCCACCAGGGATGGCGGCGCTCCTAGGTGAAATGACCAAAACACTATTGCAACAACGGCAATGCCATATAATTGTCCGGCACAAAGAGACTGCCTTCGGTGGCGCCTTGCGGGGTGATCTGTTGCAGATAACGGGCCAGGTCGGGCGTGGCGCGCTGCCCGGTGAGGGTTTCACCAAAGGCGCGCGCGATCTGGGTCACCTGTTCACCCGATTCGTGGACAAATTCCAAGCGAAAGTGAACAATGCCGGCGCGACGCCAGCCATCTAAATGGAGGGTGGCGGTTTGCGCTTCGGCGCCAAAGACCGTATTACGACAGCCGACATCGGCCATCACCGGATGAGAACGCCCATTTACGTCGCGCAAGGCCACACGGTGCTTTTCGCAGGGGTGGCCACAATCTTTGTAGCTTGTGCCATCGGACAGAAAGCGACAGAAGACGCAATGTTCGGTGTGGAAAACAGGCAAATGCTGGTAGGCGATCACTTCCACTTTATCGCTGCCAAGGCTCTGGGCTAACTCGGTCACTTGCGCGGCGTTTAAGTCGTGCGTGGGCGTCAAGCGCAACAGGCCAAGCCCCAAGAAAGTTTCTGCAGAGAGGAGATTGGCGGCGTTCAAACTAAAATCACCAATCAAGCCACGTTCGGCCTCGGCTTGCAAGGCATAGAGCAGACCGCTTGAGCGGACGACAATCTGGCAATCGAGGCGCAGTAGAAAATTGACGATGCGCTGTTCGTTTGGTTTTAGGACGCGTGGACTGGCCACGCGCGCGACAATTCCTGTTGCCTGTACGCGTTCTACCGCCGGTCGCAACCCATACAGATCGAGATAATCGAGCGTGATGCTGGCCGGCTGTAGGGTCAGGGCAGCATCCAACTGTTCTGGGGTACGCACCAGCAGATGAAGTTGCGGGCTAGGTTGCCCATGCGCCAATCGGCGGCGCGTGACAGGTTGCACGTATACGCTCTGTAAGGCGTGTAGTGTCGCCAGCGGATCCGCGACCATACGCGCCGCTGGTTGGCGTTGGATTTCCGCCAACTGCTCGACTGCCTGACGGCGTAGACCATTGAGCAGCGAACTGGGCGCAAATGGCTGCCCGCGCACATCCAGATCAACCGTTAGCAGTTCATAGGGTGTGTTGCCCAGCCGGCCCAATTGCTCGCGCACATAATCGGCGTCCAGCGCCCGCTGTTGAGCCTGGCCCAAGAGATTAGTGGATTGCACTGTTACCTGGACCTGCGGCTGATTGATCAGCGTCCATTGGATCAGCAACGGCGCGCCTTCATGGGCCGTGACGCGCACCTGCAGCGGTTGTTTGTGGACCGGTGTCTCGGCTTGGGTAAAGGGCCGCGCCGCTTTATCCAGATTGGGGTCATGCGTGCGCCAGACCCGGTCACCGGGCCGGATGCGGTCAAAACGAATCGCGCCATTGCCAAAGCGCAGCTCAAGTTGCACTTCATGCTGGGGGGTGCGTTGCGGCGCAATTTCGTAGATGCGGCCGCCTTCTTCCGCTTCTTCTGGGCTCCGCCAATCGGCGGCATCGAACACAAGGCCATCACCGGCTTTCAGCGGCGCCACCGCCGTGGTCGATTCGGGCGTGATAACCACGCCGTTGGGCAAGACGCGTGTGACCTGACCCATCAACACACCGCGGTTGCGGGGATAACGGCCGCTGACGACCGTTTGGTGATTCGTGCCGCTGACAAAAAAGGCGCCTAAGCCACGTGAATAGACTTGCTCTAACTGAATCTCTTCGCGACGGGTGATGCTCAGGTTCAGACCGGCCCAGGCTTCATCGACCGCTTTGCGATAGGCGGCGGTGGTCAGAGCGACATAATTGGCGTCCTTGTAGCGGCCCTCAATTTTGAGCGCCGAGACACCAATCTGCACAATTTCTGGGATTTGGTGTAGTGCATAGAGATCGCCGGGTGAGAGCAGATAGCGCGCATCACCCAGTGGTTTCAACTGTTCGTCAACGAGCAATTCATAGGGCAAGCGGCAGGCCTGCGCACACTGGCCGCGATTGGCGCTGCGGCCACCCCAGGCTTCCGACGAGAAACATTGGCCAGAATAAGAGACGCAGAGCGCGCCATGCACAAACATCTCCAGTTCACACGCCGTTTGGGCACGAATCATGCGAATCTCGTCCAGCGCGAGCTCACGCGCCAGGACTACCCGGCTGACGCCAAATTGTTGCGCCAACTGGATCCCTTCGGCGCTGGTGATGCTCATTTGGGTGCTGCCATGCACTTCCATCTGCGGCGCAATCTGCCGGGCCAGTTGCGCGATGCCCACATCCTGTACGATGATCGCATCAGCGCCAGCGGCGGCAATTTCGCCCAGGGTTTGGGCCGCGGCGGTCAATTCGTGATCAAAGACCAAGGTGTTGAAGGTAACGTAGCCTTTCACCCCGCGCCCGTGCAAAGTGCGCATCACCTCTGGTAATTCGGTCAGCGTGAAGCCGACTTTGGCGCGTGCCGTAAAATGGTGTAGCCCAAAATAGACAGCATCGGCGCCGGCTTCGATCGCGGCTTGCAATTGCGGCCAGTAGCCGGCCGGACTCATCACTTCTGGTTTAATCATGGTTGGTTTCATTGATCCAAATAATATCTGATGATAACGGTAATCCACCCTTAATTATACCATAGCCTGTCCGGCAGAAATATAAAGACGCCCACCGGTTGAAAACCGGTGTCGGCAACAGGAAACCGGTTTTCAACCGGTTCGCTGGCGCCATCAGTGCGTTAAAACGCACTTGCTGTCGCAGCCGGTGAATGAATTCACCGGTATCCTGTACATTTCAAAACTCGGCCCAAAACGCAAAACTGGCGTTTGACAAAAAAAACAGGTTGATATACAATGATTCTGCTAACAGAATCCTGTTTTGCTCTCTGAAAATAATCCTGATTCTTAGCAGCAACAATTATTCCCAACTGATTTCCATGATAAACTTGCCCAATTATGGACATAAAGCAATCTGCTACGGTTGTACCAGCAGTTGACCGTGCGATTGACCTGCTGCAAGCCATTGCCCGCGCTGGTAAACCGGCAACGCTTTCGGAGCTGAGCGCAATGACGGCAACGTCGCGCAGCACGGCTTTTAATACGTTGGCCACCCTTCATGCGCATGGTTTGGTGCAAAAGGATCCGCGCTTCAAAACATATCGTCTGGGACTGGCGCTCTTTGAATTGGGCAATGCCTATATTCACCAAGTGAGCCTGATCCCTGCCTTTACCGAATGTGCTCGTCAATTAGTGGCGGAATGCGGCGAAACGGTTAAGTTGGTGATGCGCGATGGAACAGATGTCGTCTACCTGGCCACCCAAGAAGCATCTCACTCTGTGCGCCTGGTCGCTTTAGTCGGCACCCGTTTACCCGCCCATCTGACGGCTGTGGGCAAAATTTTACTCGCGCAACTGAGTGACACCGAATTGGAACACCTGTACGCTGGCTACGAATTCGCCACCCGGACACCCAACACTGTCCAAAATCTGCCGGCCTTGCAAGCCCAAATTCATTTTGCACAAATACACGGTTATGCGTATGATCAGGAAGAATCTTCCCTGGGCGTCAATTGTGTCGCCGCACCCATTTATGATCACAGCAACGAAGCCATCGCCGCCATGAGTATCGGCGTGCCCATGCACCGCTTACGCGAAAATCGCATGGATGAGTTGACCGAGCGGATTACGCACTATGCCCGTCAGCTTTCGCGCACGATGGGGTGGCGTGAGGCGTAAAAACGGATTGCCAATTCCAGCGAAGCCGGGTATGATGCGCAAACGGAGTACAAAAAGTAGCACCAATACACCCTAACCCGTTCCCCATACAAGCCGTAGGGCCAGCCATGTGCCAATCAATTGCCGCTGCGTGCTTGGGTTTAATTTGTATCTATCCGAAAATTCCTGAAGTGTTCAGCCTTGTGTCAATTCAAATCTGTTGATTCAAAACTATTGATTCAAAACTATTGATTCAAATTGAGCATTTACACTATTCTTCGGATCGGTTCTTTTTTTAACCAATAACTATTGACGAGGAGAGGAACAAATGAAACGACAAGTCGTATTGGTCTGGATGGTCGTATGCACGCTAATCCTGGCCGCTTGTGGTGGTGGCGCGCCGGCTGCACCTGCGGCCGAACCAGCTGCACCCGCCGCTGACACTGCTGCCAGCGAAGCGGTAACGGAAACCACGGAGACCGCCGCCAGCGATGCGGTGACGGAAACCACCGACGCGGCCGCCGAACCCGCCGCCGATGCCAGTGGCGTCACCGAGTTGAAGATTCTGTGGGCGCAGTGGGATCCCGCCGATTATCTACAAGAGATTGGCAACTTGTACGAGGAGCAAACCGGCATCAAGGTCACCGTTGTGCAAGAGCCGTGGGGTAGCTTCTACAACTTGGCCTTCACCGAATTTGCTGCCCAGGGTGACACGTGGGACATGATCGTCGGTGACAGCCAATGGTTGGGGCAAGCCTCTACCCAAGGTCACTACATCGACATGACCGAATTCTTGACCAGCAATGGCATCGACAAGACCGTAACCCCGGCCACGCTCACCTACTACGGCGAATACCCGACCGGCTCTGGCTCTTATTATGCCTACCCCACCGAAGGCGACGCCAATGGTTGGGCTTACCGCAAAGATCTTTTCGGGAATCCCGACGAACAGGCTGCGTTTGAGGCTGAATATGGCTATGCCCTCGCCGTGCCCACGACTTGGCAGGAATTGCTCGACATTGCCAAGTTCTTCACCCGCCCAGACGCCGATCCGCCACTGTACGGCGCTGCGATCTACACGCAGAAGGATTACGACGCGATCACGATGGGTTTTGAGAACGTGATGTTTAGCTATGGCGCCGACTGGAAAGATCCGGCCACGAACGAAGTGCTCGGGATCGCCAACTCCCCAGAATCTATCGCCGCACTAGACTTTTACCGCGAACTCTACCAGTGCTGTAGCCCTCCTGGCATGGGTAATGCCTTCTTCCAGGAAAGCAACGACGCCTTTATCAGTGGCCAGACCGCAATGGCGATGAACTATTTCGCCTTCTTCCCCGCCCTGGCCAGCGAAGCGATCAACCCGCACGCGGCCAACACCGGCTACTTTGCCAACCCGGCTGGCCCCGATGGCGACCGCTTTGCGGCGTTGGGTGGCCAAGGCATCAGCATCATCTCTTATGCCAGCCCGGAACGCCAACAGGCGTCGATGGACTTTATCAAGTGGTTTGCCCAAGAAGAGATTCAGACTGAATGGGCGCTTTATGGTGGTTACACCTGTAATATCAACGTGTTGGCTTCGCAAGAATTCTTGGATGTGGCGCCGTACAACGCCGCCTTTGCCGAAACCATGACCATGGTCAAGGACTACTGGAACATCCCCGTCTTCGGTCAATTGTTGGAAGTGACGCAGCGCGAACTGAGCGGCTACATTGTGCCGGAAGACGTGACCGACACCGCCGAGCAGGTGCTGACGCGCATGGCAGAAGAACACGATAAGATCTTGCGCGAAAACGGAGTTTTGAAGTAAGAGGATTTACGATTTTTGATTTACGATTTACGAAGCTACTTCGTTGACGAGATCCATCGTAAATCGTAAATCAAAAATCGTAGATGGTTATACGTTGATTATGCCAGCATCGTAACACCTTATCAAACGAGTGAAGTCTATGTTCCCAGCCAACACCGCCGCCCGCCCTACGGCTCAGACCGGCGGCTATCAGCAGCGGCAGATGAGTGACAAGACCATTCAGTGGCTTTTTATTGCCCCGACCCTGATCTTATTACTTTTATTCAATCTTTTCCCCCTCTTCTACAGTCTCTATCTCAGCTTTACCGACTACTCGGCGATTGCCAACGTGCCGCCGGTGTGGAAGGGGTTTGCCAACTTTGGCGCAATTTTAAATGACCGCCAATTGTGGAAATATTTTGCCACCACCGGCCGGTTTGCCTTTTTGTCGGTGGGTTTACAATCGCTGATTGGTTTTGGCCTGGCGATGTTGCTGCGCGAAAAGTTTCGCGCCAGTGGTTTTGTCACGACCCTGCTCTTGATCCCGATGATGCTTTCGCCGGTGGTGGTTGGTTTCTTCTGGAAGCTGATCTTTAATCCCAGCGCCGGCATTTTTAATTATATGCTGGGATATACGAATCCCTCGACCGCACCCGATTGGCTGGCTTCTTCCACCTTGTCACTCTGGGCCGTGGTGATTGTTGATGTGTGGATGTGGAGCCCGTTTGTGATGTTGCTTTGTCTTTCCGGCTTGAATGCGATTCCCGATTATCTGTACGAAGCCGCCGCGATTGACCGCGCCAGCCCCTGGTTTCAGTTTTGGCGGATTACGTTGCCGCAAGTTTTTCCCTTGCTGCTGATCGCCATCCTCTTCCGCACCATCGAGGCGTTTAAGAGCTTTGATCTGGTGATGGGTATGACGGGCGGCGGACCGGGCGACGCCACCGAGCTAGTGGCAGTTAATCTTTACCGCATCGCCTTCCAGGGCCAATGGCGCACGGGCTATGCCAGCGCCCTCGCCTATATTATCTTGGTCGTCATCATCGCCATCAGCAATGTTTACATTCGCAATTTGAACAAAGTGCGTGGGGAGGGCTGATCCATGTTGTGTGATAATACCATAAATATGCTACGCTATCAGGGTACGAAGTACCCGGTAAGTTTGCTAATCTATACGCTAATCTATACGCTTATTTGTCCGTAGGTCGGTCGATTGTTTATCAGATAGCATAAATAGCGAGAAGAGAGAAGTAGAAAACATGATGACACCAACATTAAGCAACATTTTGCAACTTAGTGTTGCAGAACGTATCCAACTGGTAGAAGATATTTGGGACAGCATCTTGGTTATGCCAGAAAGTCTACCGTTAACCGAAACGCAACGCCAGGAGTTAGATCGCCGTCTGAACGAGTATCGCCAACATCCAGAAGCAAGCATTCCGTGGGCAGAAGTAAAAAAGCGCATTCGGAGCCTGGCATGATCTCAGAGGTGTTGCGTCTGCCAGTTGTGTCCGCCGGTGCTGAATATCTCGTGATGGGTCATTTGATGCGCCGCAACATCCTAACCTACAAAGCACCGCCCAACCACGAAGGCTATGACTTAATTTGTATTCATCCTGATCCACGCCACATCCCTGCCGTTGGTGAACAGGCACAGGTACGCGTGCAAGTAAAAAGCCGCTATGCGACAGATTGTGACCGAGGATTTCCTATCAAAGCGACATCGTTGGATGCATTTGACTTTCTTGTCATTGCATTTCTCAATATCGGTCATTTCTATGGCAAACATGATGGGTCAGTGGGGCAACGAGCACCTGAGTTCTTCACATTACCGAACAGCTTTGTCCAACAACATCATGTCATTACACCGTCGTGGCAGAAAGTTATGCTGGGCAAGCTGACCGCAGAGATTCAGTCCTATGCTGATGAAGTTGGTTTTGAACAGATTGCTCAGTGTCTTGGCATTGCAAAACCGACCCGAAGAAAGCTTGGCGACACGCACAGCAATAGTACTTCGTTGATAGAATAATCACATTCCAAAGAAAAACAGAGTTGACAATGGCTACAATGGGTGAAGTTGGGCGAACTGAAGGCGTCAATTATTCCACGCGCGTCGACAAAGTGGGCCGCCGCGCCCAGGTCACGCGGGCGATCCGCGTCACTCTGGCCATAGCCTTGGCGATCTTTTTGTTGATCCCAGTCTATTGGATGGGATCCACGGCCTTCAAAGTGCGCGCCGATGCGATTGCGGCGCCGCCCAAGGTCTTTTTTAAGCCTTCGCTGGAAGGCATTGTCAACTTGCTCACCGACCGTTCGG
>JBBRVA010000363.1:0-7834 GCA_038247295.1 Caldilineales bacterium
GACAGTGAGACAGTACAAACACTGTTCTACTGTCCTACTGATTCACTGTCTTACTTACGCCCAAGTGTACTAGTCGATTCCTTAACCCTTGATCGCACCCAGCATGACGCCTTTGGCAAAGTACTTTTGGAGGAAGGGATAGATCACCAACAGGGGCAAGACCGAGAGCACAAGCGTGGCGGTGCGCACACCGGCAATCGAGGTCTGCGTTTTGACCTCGGCGGGCAGCGACTCGATCATCGAGACGCCGACGACGATTTCGCGCAAGACCAAGGCCACGGGAAAGAGATCGCGATCACTCAAGAAGATTAGGGCGCTAAAATAGCTGTTCCAGATCGCCACGCCACTGAACAGGGCCAATACGGCCACAATTGGTTTGGAAAGCGGAAAGACGATCCGCCAGAGGATGGCCCAGTCGCCGGCGCCATCAATGCGGGCGGCTTCGCGCAGTTCGCGTGGAATGTTCGTGCGCAAGAAGGTGAGGGCGATGATCACATTAAAGCCCGACAGCGCGCCTGGCAAGATCATCACCAACGGATTATTGACCAAGCCCAGATTTCTGATCTGCAAGTAATAGGGAATCAGCCCGCCGCTGAAGAGCATGGTAAAGACAATTAAGAACAAAATGATGCGCCGAAAAGGCAGCGTCTCAATCGAAAGCGCGTAGGCTGTTAACATGGTCACGAGCACACAGAGCCCCGCGCCGGAGACAGAATACAAAACTGTGTTAAGATAGGCGCGCCAAAAGACCGGGAATTGGAGCACGACCTGATAGTTTTCCAGTTGCGGCTTGACCGGCCACAGGTAGAGATAGGGATTGGGGATGTTAGCCGTGCTAAGCGATAAGACGACAACGTAGATCAGCGGGTAGAGCGTCAAGAGCGAAGCGATCGTCAAGACGAAGAGGATCACGCTGTCGAAAATACGACTACTCAAGCCTTGGCGATAGAGCCGAGTCACCATGTTGCGTCTCCTTCGGGTTGTATTACCACAAACTATGTTCCGTGGTGCGCTTGGCCAGCCAGTTGGTCGTGACGATGAGCAGCAGACCCACCGCGGACTGGAATAAGCCCACCGCGGTCGAAAAGCCATAGTCCGGGCGCATCCCACCGTCACCGGCGATGCCGCGACGATAGACAAAGGTCTCGATCACATCGGCTGTCACATAGGTCACCGGGTTGTAGAGCAGGAGGATCGATTCAAGGCCGCTGCGCAGTAGCCCGCTGATACTGAGCAAGAGAAGGATCACCATCGTCGGCACCAAGGCGGGGATCGTGACATTCCAGATCAGTTGCAGCCGATTGGCGCCGTCGATGATGGCCGCTTCATACTGCTCCACATCCACGCCAGCCAAGGCAGCCAGGTAGATAATCGCGCCAAAGCCTGTCCCCTGCCAGACACCCATCAGGATATAGATTGGCCGGAAATATTCGGGCTCGGCCAAAAAGTTGATCGGCTCCAGCCCGAACAAGTTGACACGAAGCTGGTTAAAAATGCCCGTCATCAGTTCCGGGCTGACCAGCATCCGGACGATGCCAACCATCACCACCACCGACACGAAATAGGGAAAATAGGAGATGGTCTGGACGGCACGTTTGAAGCCCTCGTGCGCGACTTCATTGAGCAAGAGCGCAAAGGTTACGGTGACGCCAAAACCGACCGCAATGCCCAGCAGATTGAGGATAATGGTATTGCTGATAATGCGCCCGGCATAGATGCTGTCAAAGAACTTATTAAAATTATCCAGCCCCACCCACGGGCTGCCCCAGATCCCGGCCGTGACGTTGTACTTTTTGAAGGCCAACACCACGCCGCCCATCGGGACATAGTTAAAGAGCACCAATAAAACGATCGCCGGTAACAGCATGATCAAGGGTGTCACATGCGCCTTGAGATCGCGCCATAGCCGCGAAGATCGACTGCGCGCGCGTGGTTGCGGCATAACGTTGCTGATGGTCGCCATATTGTTTTTCCCACCAATTATTCCATTGGGGCGGCAATCTTAGGACAGTAAATCAGTAAGACAGTAGGACAGTAAAACAGTGAGTCAATGTAAACCACTGTCCTACTGTTTTACTGTCCTACTGTTTTACTGTCCTACTGTTTTACTGTCCTACTGACTCTCTGTCTCCTCTACCCTAACCCCGCGCCGCGGCCGTATTCCAAATCTCGACGACGCGGTCCACCTGGAGGCCCTTCATCTGCTCGACATAGGCATCCCAGGTGTCCATGCTGACGTCGCCTTTGATCATGCCGACCCAGGTTTCGGCCTGGTAAGTCTCCATGTCGGCATTGAGCTGCGTCAGTTCATCCTGCTCCTCTTGCGTAAAGGCTGGGGCGGGCACCTTAACTTCTTGATACTGCGCGCCCATCTCTTGCGCGGCTGCCATCTCTTCGGTGACGGTAAAGCCGATGGTGGCGCTGTTGTAGGGCGCGGGGGCCGGGAAAGCTTTGCTGGAGAAGAAGGGGAAACCGATGCCGTAGAGCTTCCACAAGGCGACGCCAATTTCCATGCCCCCCTCTTTCACCGTCTGATCGACTAACTCTTTCATCTCTGGCAGGAATTCGTACGTGTCACCCGATTTGCTAAAGGTGACCCCTTCCACGCCCAGCGAGTAGAGCAAGAGACCCTCCTCGGAAAAAATATAGTCCAAGAACTTGACGGCGGCCACTGGATCTTTGCAATTTTTGCCTAGCGCATAGCCGAAGCCAGCAAAACCAGTGAAGTTGTAGAGCTCGGTTTGCCCACCGTCTGGCCCGGTGGGCGGGGGAACGGCGACAATGTCGAACTTACTGTCGGGCTGCTGTTCGCGGATTTGAAGCTCATACGAGTCCACCGCCAGATAATCATTGACGCCGACAACACTCGTGCCATTCATCCACTTTTCCTTGCCCTGCTCCCATTCGACGGTGCTAAGCATATTCGGGTCAATTAACCCTTCCTGATACCACTTGGCCACGGTTGCTACCGATTCACGGGCGCCGGGCAAAATGCTAGCGTTCACCCATTGGCCATCAACTTGGGTCATCCAGTCGTTCATCGTGCCCTTGATCCCAAAGGCGCCCTTGATCGAATAGACCACCCCTAGCACATCGCCATAAATGCCAACGCCGTGCGTGTTGGGGTCGTCTGCTTTGACGGCCACCATGTAGTTGTACCAGTCGTCCAGCGTGGTCATCTGCGTAATGTTCAGCTTGTCAGCCAGATCCTTGCGGTACATCCAGCCCATGTAGACATTGTTATTGCGGCCGGCCATGGCGTACATCTTGCCGTCTGCAGCGCGCAGATCTTTAGCGTCGTTGGCGTACTCTTCCAGCAACGCCGTGTAGTTGGGCGCGTGCTCGGCGATCAGATCATCTAGCGGTAAACAAGCCTCGGCGCCAAACTGTTTGATCGTGTTGCGCGGACCGATAAAGATATCGGGTGCTTCATCGGCGGAGAGCATCAGGTTGATCTTTTCGCCCAGCGAAGAGGAAGGCGCCGGTTGCCACTCGATCGTGACACCGGTGGCCTTTTGCCATTCGGTGAAGAGCGGCTGCTCCCCGATCGGCGCGCGTGGGTCTTCGCCAGTGAGGAAGGTCAGCGTGACTGGACTGCTCGCTGTGCCGCCTTCGGCGGCGGCTGGGGCACTGGGCGCGGCGGCCGGAGCGGCACAGGCGGCCAATGCGACACTGGCCGCGCTCATGCCGGCGATCTGCAAAAATTGACGACGGTTGAAGATTGGTTGGGGTTGCATCGAATTGTTTCTCCTTGGCAAAGCGTAACGGAAGGGATGTTTTGGTGAAAGCAATAAATCAGATGTAACAGTTCAGTGATTGGGGAGACAGGTAAATAAGGAGACAGGTAAATAAGGAGACAGGTAAATAAGGAGACAGGTAAACAGATAGATAGGGGCGTACTCCTTATTTACCTATTTACCTGTCTCCCTATCTCCCTGCCCACTGTTACGTCTGAAAAGCTACAAAGCAGCTAGTTATTCAACCCATTAATAGACTTGCAATGCATGCCGTACGGAGAGATACTAGGCACGAAAAAGCTCACCCCGCGTGAGCCATCAGATTGTAGTCCATTATATACTGGTTTTTAGCGAGTGTCAAACGCAAAAAATGAACCATTCAGGGTTTACCCAGCAAGGAAAAACAGCTTTATGCAGAATAACTCGATCCCAAAAGTGTGCGCGGTGCAGTGTGATTACCGCGCCACGGAAGAAGAAGTCTACCAAGCGTTGCGGCGCGCTACCGCGCCCCTCACCGAAGCCTGGCAGCGCATCCGCCACGCCAAACGGATTGGCATCAAATTCAACCAGGACAAACAGCCGCACAATCGCGTCTATTTTGAGGGACAACTACAACAGTTAGTCAGCGAAAAGGTGGCGCGTGCCTGTTGCGCGAATGCACCGATGCCGAACTGATCTGTTGCGATGTGAGCGCCTATGTGATGGTTGGCGCGGCCACCATCGAAGAGACCACGACCTTTGCCGCGCTGCTGCGCGACTATGGCGTCCAATATGCAGATGGCACAAAGCCACCCTACAAGACCGTCAATGTGCCGGGCGGCGGCTTGATGTTTCAAGAATATGTGTTGCCCGCTGCGGCAGTAGAGGTAGATGAATTTATCTCGGTTGCTAAGCTCAAAAATCATGCCTTTATGGGCGTCACCCTTTGTGCAAAAAACCTTTTTGGCCTGATGCCGGGTGAGCCGGAAAGCCACACGCGTACATACTTTCACCACGTCGTCCGTATGCCCTATCTGCTGGCCGACCTGGCCCAGATCTTTAACCCAGTGCTCAATGTGATCGATGGGCTGATCGGCCAGGCTGGGCAGGAATGGGGCAACGGTTCGGACGAACAGGGGCCAGCCCGCGTCGCCAACACCTTAATCGCCGGCGACCAGATCATCGCTACGGATGCTTGCGCCACTCGCTTGATGGGCCACAATCCGCAGAGCGATTGGTTGACGCCGCCCTTCCATCGCGACCGCAACCATCTGCTCGTCGCCGCCGAGGGTGGCTTTGGCACAGTGGATCCGGCCGCGATCGACTTTCAGTCCGAAGTGCAGACGCCGCTGGGTCACTTTTATGCCATTCACCAAGAGCCGGAAGCGCAGATTGTCAGCGCGCGGCGCACCACGGCGCAGCAGGGTTTGATCTACCGTGACAAACAGCGCCAGTTTGTCGACCGATATGCCGGCCAATACATTTTGTTACAAGAGGGCGAAGTCCGTTGGCACGACCTGGTCAGCAATGTCAACATCAACCGTCGCCAACTCAAAGGCTTCCGTCCCGACCAGGGCATGTATCTCAAATATGTCGATCCCGACGAGTGCGAAGGCGAACAATTTGGGGTCTATGAGCATGCGCAGTAGCGAGTCAAAAGCTCGGACAAAACAAGAATTTTAACCGCAAAGGACGCGAAGAGCGCAAAGGAAAGCTTGTTTTCCTTTGCGGTTAAAGGCTTTTTCTCTAGGACTCCAATAAAAGAATAGGTTGGACATTTGTCACCCTGTAAGGGCCTAAAAACCAGACCCTTAACAGAGTGACAAATGCGGTAGTTAATGTTACAGTACAAACCCATTTGTTGCTCAATGCCGTGGTCAATCCAGGCGGCTACCTGTTGGTCGAAATCCTCGACGCCGCCGGCAATGGATTAGCTGGTTTTACGCGTGTCGACGCGCTTTCATTCGAGGGCAGCAGCACCTATCACCTCGCCACCTGGCGCGATCAGCCCAATCTAGGCGCGTTGACGGGACAGGCTGTACGCTTCCGTTTCTACTTGCGCCGCGCCGCCCTCTACGCCTTTCGCCTGGCCCACCCTAATGCCCGCACCAGCGATCTGTTGGCCGGGATCTGTTAGGTTTTAGCGCAGTAAAATTCGCGCTGATCCGCGTCCCACATTACTTTGCGTTGACCTCTTCGCGGGCCGCCAGGCCCGCGAATTTGGCGCGCTTGCGGCAAGGTGCGCAGTCGTAATACAATGCGCTGTACGCCATGAATATCCGCTCCTAAAGCCGGTAAAGGACAGAACCGATGAACGAGATTGAAAAATATGAATTTGATCGCCTGGGCTACCTGGTGATCAAAGCGATGTTGACCCCTGACCAGGTCGCCGCGTTGCGGGCGACGATTGACGAACTGGAAGAACATGCCCTGGCGCGCATCCAAGCGCCGCCGCGCAAAAAGTCGCCGTGGGGGCAAGAGTACCATGCTGATGATGAACGTCATTACCATGTCTGGGGCGAGCGCACGCAGGGCAAGACGTTGATGATCGAGGACTTCTGGAATGCCAGCCCCGTTTTCGATGTGCTGCTCGATCACGCGCGCACCCTCGATTACATCCGTGAGATGATCCTTGGTCGCTACACGATTAATAATTCGGAGATCCGCATTCGCTATCCCAACAACGCCTCTGGCACCCACATGGGCGGGCCGATCGATCACAAATACCGTTACGCCTTCAGCGGTGGCCGCATCGACTGTATGATGGTGCGCATGGTCTATTTCGTCCACGATGTCGGCCCGGAGGAAGGGCCTTTCTGTGTTGTGCCGGCCACACACAAATCTAACTATAAGTCACCCTACGGCAACAATCCAGATGTTGAACCGGGCATGATCGGGCTGCCGGTGGCGGCTGGTGACGCCATCCTCTTTACCGAAAATTTGCGCCACGGCGGCTTTACCAATCGTTCGTCGCAAACGCGCAAGACCCTCCACGTCGGCTATGGTCCGCCCTGGATGATGTCGCAAAATATCGCCACCATGGACGAGCCGCCCTACCTCACCGAGGCCACGCGTGCCCGCCTGACCGTGGAGCAAAATAATCTATTTCGGGCGTGGCCGATTAAATAGGGAAATAGGTAGATAGGGAAATAGGTAGATAGGTAAACAGGTCGTACGCCCCGCCTACCTGTCTACCTATTTCCCTGCCTACGCTTATCATAAACAACCAAGGAACCACCCAACCCATGAACTTACAAAATAAAACGATTCTGATCGTCGGCGGCGCGATGGGCATTGGTCAAGCCACTGCCCGTTTGTGCGCCGAGCGTGGCGCGACGGTGATCGTGGCCGATTTCAACACCACCGAAGGCAACGCCACGGCTAAAGAGGTTAACGGCACCTTTATCCAGGTTGATGTGACCGATGAGGCTAGCGTCCAAGCGATGTGCGCGCAGATTGAGCAAGCACACGGCAAGCTGGATGTGCTGATCCAAACGGCTGGCATCCTCAAAGGTGCCTATGTCGCGCTTGAAGATTTTGAGCTGGCGACCTTGCGCCAAGTGATCGATGTCAACACCATCGGCAGCTTTCTGTGTGCCAAGTATGCCAAACCGCTGCTGCTGCGCGGCCAGTTGCCTGTGATTATTCTGATCTCGTCACCGGCAGCCTACGGCGTCAGCTCGTCCTATGCCTATGCCATGAGCAAGGGCGGCGTCAGCGCCCTAGGGACGACGATGGCCGGCAAGCTCGCGCCCGAAGGCATTCGCGTCAATGTGGTTTTCCCCGGTGGCGTCAACACCTTTATGAAGCGCTCGGTGATCGAGGCCGATGCGATTCGCAAAGGCGACGATCCACAAGCGGCGCTGGCCAAAGAGGAACAAGCGGGTAGCCTGATCGATCCAGCGGGCGTGGGCAAAGTGCTGGCTTTCTTGGCCAGCGATGACGCCGAGTATGTGCGCGGCTCGGTCAGCACGCGCTAGGAGAGGCGGATCGGGCGCTAAAAATAGATTGACGTGCAATCACGAGCCAAAATGCCTGAAATCGGCAAAGATAACGTTTCTGGCAGGAGTATCTAACCCATGTCTAATTATCGAACATTAGAGGAAGTCAGCGTCGAA